>NZ_JBIAXT010000009.1:44881-241750 GCF_042896945.1 Streptomyces sp. NPDC001222 | reverse complement strand
TCCCCGGCCCATTCCCCCATCACCACGAAAACGAGTCTGGCCCCGCCGCTCACGCGGCGGGGCCAGAACCCCAAGATCTTCATGAGTCTTCTAGGACCAAGGTCCCAGGTGATCAGCGACTCGGGACAGGAGCCAAGGTGCTCCGAGCCCCTTACTCTGGCCGCATGGCAGCCCTGGAACCCCGCGACGCCGACGTCGCCCCGTCCGTCCCGCCGGTCGAATCCGTCGGTGTGCTGAGCCGGCCGTACCGGGCGCTCAGTGTCGGCATCGTCTCGGTCGTCGTGCTCATCGCCTTCGAGGCGACGGCCGTCGGCACCGCGATGCCGGTCGCGGCACGGGAGCTGGACGGGCTGTCGCTGTACGCCTTCGCGTTCTCCGGGTACTTCACCACCAGCCTCCTGGGCATGGTGCTGGCGGGCCAGTGGTCGGACCGCAACGGCCCTCTCACCTCGCTGACCTGCGGTATCGCCGCGTTCGCCACCGGGTTGCTGCTGTCCGGCACCGCCGGGGCGATGTGGCTGTTCATCCTGGGGCGGGCGGTTCAGGGGCTCGGCGGCGGCCTGGTCATCGTCGCCCTGTACGTCGTGGTCGGCCGCGCCTACCCGGAGCGCCTGCGACCGGCGATCATGGCCGCGTTCGCGGCGGGCTGGGTGGTGCCGACGGTGGTCGGCCCGCTGGCCGCGGGCGCGGTGACCGAACAGCTCGGCTGGCGCTGGGTGTTCATCGGCATCCCGGTGCTGGTGGTGTTCCCGCTGGCCCTCGCGCTGCCGCAGATACGGCGCCGGGCGGGCGGCCCCGCGAAGGAGGCCGTGGCCGCCCCCTTCGACGCCCGCCGCATTCGTCTCGCCTTCGGTATCTCGTTCGGCGCCGGGCTGCTGCAGTACGCCGCCCAGGACCTGCGCTGGGTCTCGCTCGTCCCCGGCGTCGCGGGCGCCGCGCTGCTCGTCCCGTCAGTCCTCCGGCTGCTTCCACGCGGCACCTACCGGGCGGCGCGGGGACTGCCGTCCGTGGTGCTGCTGCGGGGGGTGGCGGCGGGGGCCTTCGTCTCGGCGGAGAGCTTCATCCCGCTCATGCTCGTCACCGAGCGCGGGCTGTCACCGACGCTGGCCGGCTTCTCCCTCGCGGCGAGCGGCGGAAGCTGGGCCCTCGGGTCGTATCTCCAGTCGAGGCCGCGTCTGGAGGCGTACCGGGACCGGCTGATGACCCTCGGCATGATCGTGGTCGCGCTCGCGATCGTGGCCGCGCCGAGTGTGCTGGTGCACGCCGTGCCGGTGTGGATCGTCGCCGTCGCCTGGGGGTTCGGCTGCTTCGGCATGGGTCTGGTGATCTCCTCGACCAGCGTGCTGCTGCTGAAGCTGTCGCGCCCCGAGGAGGCGGGCGCCAACTCGGCCGCCCTGCAGATCTCCGACGGTCTGTCCAACGTGGTCCTGCTCGCCGCGGGCGGCGCCGCGTTCGCCGCGCTCGGCGGCGGCACGGTCGCGCCCACGGCGGCCGGGACGGGCGCCGGCGGCTCCCACCCGGCCGCCTTCGCCGCGGTGTTTTTGCCGATGGCGGTGGTCGCCCTGGTGGGGGCCTGGGTGGCGACCCGGCTGCACGAACGGTGATCCACCGGGGTCGTACTCCGTGATCTGTGACCCCTGTCGCACCATGGCCGGATGCGGCGCCGTCGGCCTCGGGGGCGGGTGAGCACACCGGTAGGGTGGCCCGGTTGTCATACGTAGCCGAGCCGCCCCAGACCCCCATCGAACCGGAGACCGTGACTACCTCCCGCCCGACAGCCGCCACCCTGGACGGCGAGCCGTCCAGGCCCGCCACCGCTTCCGCCACCGGCTCCTCGCACCACCTCTCGCCCGCCTTCCCCGGCCGCGCCCCCTGGGGCACCGCCAGCAAGCTGCGTGCCTGGCAGCAGGGGGCGATGGAGAAGTACGTCCAGGAGCAGCCGCGTGACTTCCTCGCCGTCGCCACGCCCGGCGCCGGCAAGACGACCTTCGCGCTGACGCTCGCGTCCTGGCTGCTGCACCACCATGTCGTGCAGCAGGTCACCGTGGTCGCGCCGACCGAGCATCTGAAGAAGCAGTGGGCGGAGGCGGCCGCGCGGATCGGGATCAAGCTCGACCCCGAGTACAGCGCGGGACCGCTCGGCCGGGAGTACCACGGCGTCGCCGTCACCTACGCGGGCGTCGGCGTGCGGCCCATGCTGCACCGCAACCGCGTGGAGCAGCGCAAGACGCTCGTCATCCTCGACGAGATCCACCACGCCGGTGACTCCAAGTCCTGGGGTGAGGCGTGTCTGGAGGCGTTCGAGCCCGCGACCCGCCGGCTCGCCCTGACCGGTACGCCGTTCCGGTCCGACACCAACCCCATCCCGTTCGTGGCGTACGAGGAGGGGAACGACGGAATCCGGCGGTCCGCCGCCGACTACACCTACGGATACGGGTCCGCGCTCGCCGACGGGGTCGTGCGGCCGGTCATCTTCCTCTCCTACAGCGGCAACATGCGCTGGCGCACCAAGGCGGGCGACGAGATCGCCGCCCGGCTCGGCGAGCCCATGACCAAGGACGCCGTCAGCCAGGCCTGGCGCACCGCCCTCGATCCGCGCGGCGACTGGATGCCGAGCGTGCTGCGCGCCGCCGATCAGCGGCTCACCGAGGTCCGCAAGGCCATCCCGGACGCGGGGGCCCTGGTCATCGCCTCCGACCAGGACTCGGCCCGCGCCTACGCGAAGCTCATCCGGGACATCACCGGGCACAGGGCGACCCTCGTGCTGTCCGACGACACGGGCGCCTCCGACCGCATCGACGAGTTCAGCGGCAGCGACGACCGCTGGATGGTCGCGGTCCGTATGGTGTCCGAGGGTGTCGACGTGCCACGGCTCGCCGTCGGTGTGTATGCGACCACCATCTCCACCCCGCTGTTCTTCGCCCAGGCCGTGGGCCGTTTCGTACGGTCCCGGCGCCGCGGCGAGACCGCCTCCGTGTTCCTCCCCACGGTGCCCGACCTGCTCACCTTCGCCAACGAGATGGAGCGGGAACGCGACCACGTCCTGGACAAGCCGAAGAAGGACGGCGAGGAGGACCCGTACGCCGAGTCCGAGAAGGAGATGGAGGAGGCCAACCGGGAGCAGGACGAGGACACCGGCGAGCAGGACATGCTGCCGTTCGAGGCGCTGGAGTCCGACGCCGTCTTCGACCGGGTCATGTACAACGGCGCCGAGTTCGGTATGCAGGCCCACCCGGGCAGCGAGGAGGAGCAGGACTACCTCGGCATCCCGGGCCTCTTGGAGCCGGAGCAGGTCGAGTTGCTGCTGCAGAAGCGGCAGGCCCGGCAGATCGCGCACAGCCGCAAGAAGCCGGACACGGACGCGGATCTGCTCGAACTGCCCGCCGAGCGGCGCCCGGTGGTCACCCACAAGGAGCTGCTGGAACTGCGCAAGCAGCTCAACACGATGGTCGGCGCCTACGTCCACCAGAGCGGCAAGCCGCACGGCGTGATCCACACCGAGCTGCGCCGGGTGTGCGGCGGCCCGCCGAGCGCCGAGTGCACCGCGGGCCAGCTGCGCCAGCGGATCGCCAAGGTCCAGGAGTGGGCCACGCGGATGCACTGAGCTGACGCTGTGCCGGGTGCCGGCCGCCGGGGTCCCCGGCAGCGGCACCCTTCGCGTACAGCCCGCCGTACGCCGTGCGCATCTCGCTGGAGACCGTGCGCATCCCGTCGCGAGCCGCTCATATATCACCGTAAAAGGAACCGATGCGTACCGGCCGTCGATCGGATTCTGGACAGAGCCTTCCGCTCAGCGAACCGTATCGCTACTGTCCCGCTACGCACACGCCCCGTGGCAGCGCCGCCGCGGAGCGCAGCCGTGAAGCGACCGAGCCCGGGGGCCGCCCGGGCCGCCGGCCGATCGGCGGCCTCTGACGCGCGTCGCCGGACGGGACCCGGTGACGCATCCGCCGCGAGGGGGCCGCCGTCCTCACCACTAAGGAGTGGGCGTCGTGACCGCGGAGACCTCCCAGACGCTGGACCGGGGCCTCAGAGTCCTCAAACTGCTCGCCGACACGGACCACGGGCTGACGGTCACCGAGCTGTCCACCCGACTGGGGGTCAACCGGACCGTGGTGTACCGGCTGCTGGCCACGCTGGAGCAGCACTCCCTGGTCCGCCGCGACCTGGGGGGCCGCGCCCGGGTCGGGCTCGGTGTGCTCCGCCTCGGCCGCCAGGTGCACCCGCTCGTACGGGAGGCCGCGATGCCCGCACTGCGGGCGCTGGCCGAGGACATCGGCGCGACCGCGCACCTCACCCTGGTCGACGGCGCGGAGGCGCTGGCCGTCGCCGTGGTCGAGCCGTCGTGGACCGACTACCACGTGGCGTACCGGGCCGGGTTCCGGCATCCGCTCGACCGGGGAGCCGCGGGCCGGGCGATACTCGCCGCCCGTCGCCAGCAGGTCACCGAGACCGGCTACACGCTGACCCACGGGGAGTTGGAGACGGGCGCGAGCGGGGCGGCGGCGCCGCTGCTCGGGGTGAACGGGGTCGAGGGCAGCGTGGGGGTCGTCATGCTGTCGGACACGGTGCCGGAGCGGGTCGGGCCGCGGGTGGTGGACGCGGCCCGGGAGGTGGCGGAGGCGCTGCGCTGACGGGCTGCCGGATCAGCGGCCCAGCACCCTCAACTGGAGCCACAGCACCAGCCGTTCGTCCGGATCGTGCACATCGACGCCGAGCTGCCGATGGATCTGCTTGAGGCGGTAGCGGCAGGTGTTGGGGTGCACCCCCAGCCGCTCGGCCGCGCCCGCCATGTCGCATCCGGCCTCGAACCACGCCAGCAGAGTGTGCGCGTGGGCGGTGCCGTGCGCGGCGTCGTGGTCCAGCACCGCCCGCCACGCCCCGGCACTCAGCTCCCGGCTTTCCCGCATCACTTCGGCCAGCCTCAGCAGGGTGATCCGGGGTCGTACCTCGGTCACGCACGCCACCGGCAGCTCCCGTCCGAGCACACGCAGGACCAGGTCCGCGTCGGCCCGGGACGCCGGCGCGCCGGCGAGCGAGGACACCACCTCACCGAGCCCGGCCCGTACCGGCACCCGCAGCGCCTGCCCGGCCCGCCGCACGATGTCCTCGGCCAGATGCCGGTGCCGCTGCGCGCGTTCGCCGGACGCGGGCAGCATCGCGTACACGACCCCGTCGACGAGTACGCACGCGTGCCGCCCGTAGCGGGCCTCGCACTGCAGGCGTACGAGGTCCAGCAGCCGCAGCGCGGTCTGTTCGCCGTCCGGCGCGGACGCCGGGGAGTCCGGTACGAACGCGGCGACCCGTACCGCGTCGAGGCCGAGCCGGTGCCCGGCCGCGGCCGGGTCGGCGGTGCCGTCGAGGAGCCGGCGCAGCAGATCGCCGTCCTGGTGCCGGGCCAGATCCCGCGCGGCGCGCGCCCGCAGCAGAAGCAGCGCCGCCGTGGACGCGCCTCGCGTCAGCGCCTCCTCGGCGTCGGGCGCGAGCCGGCCGTCGTCCACGATCCAGAGCGAGCCCAGGGTCTCGCCCCCGGCGCGGACGGCGACCGCGAGCCGGGGCAGCGCGCCCGCGAGCGCCGGGAGCCGCACCGGGCCGGGCGCGGCGAAGACGGTCCGGTACTGCTCGGTGTTCTCCGGGCTCCCGGGCACCCGGAGCCCCAGGATGCCCTGGCGGCGGTCCTCGTCCGTGGCCTGTCCCGGCACCGTGGAGTAGGCGAGGATCCGCTGCCCCGGATCCTCGATCGTCGTGGCCCCGCCGACCGCCGCGGCCACCGCGTCGGCCAGCGCGAACAGTTCCCCGCGGGCGTCCCCGCCGCCGGTCGCGGGGCGGGCGCCGATCGCCGACGCGAGCAGCAGGTGCACCTGGTGCCAGGCCGCGTCCTCGTCGACCGAGAGCAGGGCGACCCCGGCCGCCTCGGCCTCGGCGACCGGCCCGTCCGTGCCGCGTACGACGACACCCGTCATCCCCGCCGCCGCGGCGGCCCGGGTCAGCGGTCCGGCGTCCGCTCCCGGCACGCCCACCGCGAGCAGCAGGGCGCCGGGCGCCCGGGGGAGTGGGGCGTGGGCGTCGTACAGCAGTGCCTCGGTGACCGGCGCCGACAGTCCGGCGGGCGCGGTGCGCAGCCGTACGGAGGGCTCGCCGACCACGTCCAGCAGATCGCCGAGAGTGCCGACGTCCACGGGGTCACGTCCTTCGTATGTTGGCCGATCTCCCCATGAACGTACGCACTCTTTGGCCGCCCGCACAACGCGAGGGCGTACCACGGGCCCCGAGACTCGATCCATGACTGCAGAGACGGAACCGGCGGACCCGGCGGACCCGGCGAACCCGACGGACCGGACGGAGCTGTCCGTGGCGCAGGAGCGGGCGGCCCGGCTCGCGGAGGGGTCCGCCCGTGCCGCGGACGTCCACCTCCGTACGGTCGAGGGCGTGGCCGCTCTCGCCGCCGTGGCCGACTACTTCAGCGACGTCTGGCGCACGCCCCGCAGCTCCCCGCCGCTGCCGGCCGAGGTGCTGCACAGCGTGGTGCACGCGGGCGGGGCCGTGCACGCCGCGTACACCGCCGACGGGGGCCGGCTCGCCGGGGCCTGCGCCGCGGTGTTCGGGCCACCGGCCGAGGCGGACGCGTACTCCCTGCTGGCGGCGGCCGACCCGGGCCTCGGGCCCGTGGTGAAGCAGGCGCAGCGCGCCTGGCTGCTGGGGCGTGGCGCCCGCACCCTGCGCTGGACCTTCGACCCGCTGGTCGCCCGTAACGCCCGCTTCAACCTGGTGAAGCTGGGCGCGACCGGCACGGAGTACCTGGTCGACTTCTACGGCCCGATGGCCGACGGTGTGAACGACGGCGACGAGAGCGACCGGCTCACGGTGACCTGGGACCTGGTGGCACCGCGCCACGCGTCCGCACCCGCCTTCGTCACCCCGGCCCCCGACCCGACGCGAACGGCGGAGACCGCCACGGCCCCCGACGGCGGGCCGCTCGCCCGTCGCTCCCCCGACGACCGAACCCTGTGGTGCCGAGTCCCCCCTGACGTGGTCGCCCTGCGCGCCACCGACCCGGCGCTCGCGCTGCGCTGGCGGCACGCCGTGCGCGAGGTGTTCACCAAGGCCTTCGCCGAGGGGTTCACGGCCACGGGCATGTCCCGGGACGGCTGGTACACGCTCACCCGCGAGGAGGGGGCCCCGGTATGAGACTGGAACGCGTCGAGCTCGTGCGTGTGGCGATCCCGCTCGTCACCCCGTTCCGCACCTCCTTCGGGACCATGACCACGAAGGACACCTTCCTGCTCCACGTCGTCACCGACGCCGCCGAGGGCTGGTCGGAGTTCGCGGCCGATCCCGAACCGCTGTACTGCTCCGAGTTCGTGGCCGGCGCGGAGATCGTCCTGCGTGAGTTCCTGCTGCCGCGCGCCGCCGCGCTGCCGCACCTCACCACGGCCGCGCTCGCTCCGGCCATGGCGGGGATCAAGGGCCACGAGCTGGCGAAGGCGGCCCTGGAGACGGCGGTCCTGGACGCGGAACTGCGCGTGTACGGCATGTCGCTCGCGACCTATCTGGGCGCGGTACGGGACCGGGTGCCGGCCGGGGTGTCCGTCGGCATCAAGGACTCGGTGCCCCAACTGCTGGACGACGTCGAGCGCTGTCTCGCCGAGGGATATGTGCGGATCAAGCTGAAGATCGAACCGGGTTGGGACGTGGAGCCCGTACGGGCCGTCCGTGAGCGTTTCGGGGAGGCGCTGCCCCTCCAGGTCGACGCGAACACGGCGTACACGCTCGCCGACGCCGAACACCTGCGCAGGCTGGACGAGTTCGGGCTGCTGCTGATCGAGGAGCCGTTGGAGGAGAACAATCTGCACGCGCACGCCCTGCTCCAGCGGCGGATCACCACACCCGTCTGCCTGGACGAGTCCCTGCACTCCGCCCGCGACACCGCCTCCGCGATCGCCCTCGACGCCTGCCGGGTCGTGAACGTGAAGCCCGCGCGGGTCGGCGGCTATCCGGAGGCCCGTCGTGTGCACGACGTGGCGCGGGCGCACGGGGTGCCGGTGTGGTGCGGCGGCATGCTGGAGACGGGCATCGGGCGCGCACCCAATCTGGCCCTGGCCGCCCTGCCGGGCTTCACACTCCCCGGCGACACCTCGGCGTCCGCGCGCTACTTCGCCGAGGACATCACCGAGCCGTTCGTGCTCCGGGACGGCCATCTGCCGGTGCCCTCCGCACCCGGGATCGGTGTAGCACCCCTCCCGGACGCACTACGGCGCTTCACCACGGACCGAAGGGATCTCTACCGCGACTGACCGGCGCTGGGGCCCGCCTGCGCTCGCTCTGACCGGCGCTGGTGCCACCCGCCCCCCGGTATGACCGCGGCCCGGGTCACTTGCCCTCCGGTATGACCGGCGCCCGGGTCGCTTGCCGTCTGGTATGACCGGGGCCCGGGTCGCTTGCCGTCTGGTATGACCGGGGCCCGGGTCGCTTGCCGTCTGGTATGACCGGCGCCCGGGTCGCTTGCCGTCCGGTATGACCGGGGCCCGGGTCACCCGCCCTCCGGTATGACCGCCGCCGGGTCCGACCGGCACGTGGCCGGAACCCGTCCTCGCGTTAGATTGATCCCGTGCTCTCTCGCCTCTCCCGCCCCAAGGCCGTCGCCGTCTGCGCCCTGCCCGTCGTGGCCCTGCTCGCCACGGCGGTGTTCGCGCCGCTGCCGTTCGCCGTGGCGCAGCCCGGCATGACGGCGAACGTCCTCGGCGAGAACAAGGGCGCCCCCGTGATCACGATCAGCGGGGCACCCATGCGTACGACGACGGGCCAGCTGCGGATGACGACGATCGAGGCGACCGGCCCCGACACCTCCGTCTCGCTCGGCGACGTGATCGACGGCTGGTTCCGCACGGACCGTGCGGTGCTGCCGCGCGACGCGGTGTACCCGAGCGGCAACAGCGTCAAGGAGATCGAGCAGCACAACGCCCAGCAGATGCAGCAGTCCCAGGACGCGGCCAGCCGGGCGGCACTGAAGTACCTGCACGTCAGCGACAAGGACGTCAAGGTCACGCTGAGGCTCGCGGACGTCGGCGGTCCGAGCGCGGGCCTGCTGTTCACCCTCGGGATCATCGACA
Organism: Streptomyces sp. NPDC001222; assembly: GCF_042896945.1. Classification (NCBI taxonomy): domain Bacteria; kingdom Bacillati; phylum Actinomycetota; class Actinomycetes; order Kitasatosporales; family Streptomycetaceae; genus Streptomyces; species Streptomyces sp. NPDC001222. The sequence goes on along the minus strand of NZ_JBIAXT010000009.1, from coordinate 232,640 downwards.
AGCTGGACGGCGACGGCGCCGGCGGCGACCTCACGGGCGGCCGCACCGTCGCCGGTACGGGCACGATCGACGCCGCCGGCGACGTGGGCGCGGTCGGCGGGGTCGCCCTCAAGGTGCAGGCCGCCCGCCGTGACGGCGCGACGGTCTTCCTGGTCCCGAAGGAGGAGTGCACCGACGCGCGGGCGGAACTGCCCAAGGGCCTGCGCCTGGTCCCGGTGACCACCCTGAACGAGGCGGTCGAGTCGCTGGTGGCCCTGGAGAAGGGCAAGTCGGTACCGAGCTGTTAGACCCGCCGGTACCGGGCCGTCAGACCTGCGGGACGGCGACGCTCCGGGGCGGGGACACGAGCCGCAGCCCGACCTCGACGAGGGTCCAGCCGAGGCGTACCCGCAGGTCCCGGGGCGGCCTGGCGTCAAGGGCGCGCCCATGGGCGTATGCCTGGGCCTGGAGTTCGGTGGCGCGGGCGCGGTGCAGTGCGAGGTGGATCTCGGGGTGCATCGGCGGTGCCTCTCAGTCCGTGGCGAGGGGGAAGGCGTGGGTGTGGATGCGGACCGTCTCCGCGTCGGGGGCGTCCTCGGCGGCGGGCAGGCTGCGGTAGCTGTCCACGACCGCGTGCAGCTTCTCGACGAGTTCGCGGGTGAGTTCCGGGGTCAGCCGTAGGGTCATGCTGCTCATGTCCGTGCTCCGGCCCCACTGCTCGGACCACTCGTGCCGGGTGCCGAGCCAGGTCGACACCTCCCGTGCGTGGGTCGTGGCGAGTTCGTGGAGATAGAAGTCGGCCGCGCCCCGGACGGCCGGGTTGGCGTCCTCGAGCAGATCGTCGTCGAAGCGCAGGCCCTGAACGGCCGCCTGCCACCACCGCTCGCGCCCCATGCCCTGTTCCGGGGCGTCCTCGACGAAGCCGTGCGCCGCGAGCTGGCGCAGGTGGTAGCTGGTGGCGCCGCTCGACTCGCCCAGTCTCGCGGCGAGTTGGGACGCGGTGGCGGGGCCGCCGAAGCGCAGGGCGTCCAGCAGGCGCATGCGCAGCGGGTGGGCGAGCCCGCGCAGTGAGCGGGCGTCGAGCTGATGGACACGACGGTCGTCGGGCTGATCGGGCATGAGTACAAAGAAACTGTTGCAAAGAAATGCTTGCAACGGTTTCTTTGCAAGGGTTTGCGTGTCGGGCGGCGCTTCCGTCTGTGTCAGGGGGTGCTCCGGGGCTCTTCAGGAGCCTCCTGTTCCGCTATGTTGTTACCGCTCCGTAGTTCACGCCTCAACCAGGCATTGCAGCCCTAATTGTGGCATGTGCATGCCCGAAATGGCCCGGGACGCCGCGCCGCGCCCCTTTCGCACCCCCGCTACCGAAAGCCCACCACTCCGTGACCGTCTCTCTTTACGAGGTCCGACCGGCCGGTCGGCATGCGGCAGTGCCCACAGGCAGTCTGTTCCGGCGGGTCTACGCACCGCGCGCCTGCGACGCGCTCGCCTACTCCATGGCGACGTACGCCATGCCGCTCGTGGTGCTGGCGACCACCGGCTCCGCGTCCCTGACGGGTCTGGCGTTCGCGCTGGAGTGGATACCCCGGGTGGCCGCGTTCAGCTTCGCCGGCGACCTGGTGGACCGCAGCGGCGCGGCCATCGTGTGCTTCCTCGCCTCGCTCCTGCGGGCCCTGCTGGTGGCGGGCGCCGGTGTCGTCCTGGTCATGCTGCCCCGGGGGACGGCCGAGACCGTGACCGTCATGGCGCTGGCCGCCGTGACCGGTGCCCTCACCCAGTTCAGCTTCATCGCCAACGAGGCGGTCGGCGCCATCGTCAGCCGCCGCTCCGAAGGGCAGTCCCACAAGGTGCAGTCGGTGCTGATCGGCATCGACCAGACGGCGACCCTCGTCGGCCCCGCCCTGGGCGGCGTCCTGCTGCTGACCGGACCGACCCGCATGCTCGCCTGCCTGAGCGTGCTGTCCTTCCTGTCGGCCGGGCTCGCCCTGCAGACCCCGCCCACCCCCCTGCGCGCCGGACGCGGCGGCGGACAGGGGACGGGCGGAGGCATGCGGGAAGGCTGGAGCACGCTGCGGTCACTCCCGTCCCTGCGCCGGCTCGTGACCGGGCTGGCCTTCTCCAACCTCGCGCTCGGTCTGCTGCAGTCGGCGAGTCCCGTCCTCGTGGAGGGCCGCTTCGGCCGTTCCCCGGCCGCCGTCGGCACGCTCTGGTCGGTGGCCGCCGCCGCCACCCTGGTCGTGATCACCTGCTGCCGGTTCGCGCTGAACCGGGCGGGCCTGTGGGGGGTCGGCGTCATCAGCGGGACGGTCGCGGCCGCCGCCTGCCTCGCCGTGCCCTGGGCCCCCTCCTACGCCGGCTACACGGCCCTCGTGGCCCTGTTCATGGCCGCCGACGGAGGCCTCACCGTCGTCCTGCGCACCCTGCGCTCGCTGATCATCCCGCCCGCGGCCTTCGGTACGACCCTCTCCCTGACGATCCTCATCCTGCTGCTGCCCTTCCCCGTGGCGGGCCTCGTGCTGGCCCTCACCCCGCCGCCCTATCTGACCGACGTCATGGGCGCGTGCGCCGCGGTGCAGGGCCTGACCCTGCTGATCACCTTCGTACGACTGCGCCATGACCCGGTGCTCCGCGCCACGGCGAACCCGGTCCCCCGCGAGGCCTGACTCCGCCGGGAGCCGTCAGCCCCGCTCCCGGTCCTGCGCCGCCTGTTCCACCAGAGGGATGATCCGCAGCGGAACCGGGTTCTCCATGACGATCGCCGTCGAGGCGCGGACGATGCCCTCGAAGCCGACCACCCGGTCGATCACCCGCTGGAGGTCGGCGTTCGAGCGGGCCACCAGGCGGCACAGCATGTCACCGCTGCCGGTGGTGGTGTGCAGTTCCAGGACCTCGGGCACGGTCGCCAGATGGGCCCGCACGTCCGGACCCTGGCCCTGGCGGATCTGGAGCGTCGCGAACGCCGTGACGGGGTAGCCGAGCGCGGCCGGGTCCACCTCCGGCCCGAAGCCGCGGACCACCCCCTGGGACTGGAGCCGGTCCAGACGTGCCTGGACCGTGCCGCGGGCGACCCCGAGCCGCCGGGACATCTCCAGCACCCCGATACGCGGCTCGCGCGCCAGCAACACGATGAGCCGGGCGTCCAGATGATCGATCGCCACACCGCACTCCCCGATGGTCATCCTGTACAGAACGCCCGGCTATCCGGGCTCCCCACTGTGCAGAATGCCCAGCTGATACGCAAACTATTGCGCACCTTGCGGAGACGGGTGAGGCTGCCGACATGACGCAGACCACACACCACACCCCGGACACCGCGCGTGAGGCAGACCCCTTCCCGGTGAAGGGAATGGACGCGGTCGTCTTCGCCGTGGGCAACGCCAAGCAGGCCGCGCACTACTACTCCACCGCCTTCGGAATGCGGCTCGTCGCCTACTCCGGACCGGAGACCGGCAGCCGCGAGACCGCCTCGTACGTCCTGGAGAACGGCTCCGCCCGTTTCGTCTTCACCTCGGTCGTCAAGCCCGCCACGGAGTGGGGCGGCTTCCTCGCCCGGCATGTGGCCGAGCACGGCGACGGCGTGATCGACCTCGCCATCGAGGTCCCGGACGCACGCGCGGCGTACGCGTACGCGATCGAGCACGGCGCCGCCTCGGTCGCCGAGCCGTACGAGATGAAGGACGAGCACGGCACCGTCGTCCTGGCCGCGATCGCCACCTACGGCGAGACCCGCCACACCCTGGTCGAGCGCACCGGCTACGACGGCCCCTACCTCCCCGGCTACGCCGCCGCCGACCCGATCGTCGAGCCGCCGGCCCACCGCACCTTCCAGGCGATCGACCACTGCGTCGGCAACGTCGAACTCGGCCACATGAACGAGTGGGTCGAGTTCTACAACAAGGTCATGGGCTTCACGAACATGAAGGAGTTCGTGGGCGACGACATCGCGACCGAGTACAGCGCGCTGATGTCGAAGGTGGTGGCCGACGGGACCCTCAAGGTCAAGTTCCCGATCAACGAGCCCGCGATCGCCAAGAAGAAGTCCCAGATCGACGAGTACCTGGAGTTCTACGGCGGCCCCGGCGTCCAGCACATCGCGCTCAACACGAACGACATCGTGCGCACGGTCCGCACGATGCGCGAGGCGGGCGTGCAGTTCCTCGACACCCCGGACTCGTACTACGACACCCTCGGCGAGTGGGTCGGCGACACCCGCGTCCCCGTCGAGACCCTGCGCGAGCTGAAGATCCTCGCCGACCGTGACGAGGACGGCTATCTCCTGCAGATCTTCACCAAGCCGGTCCAGGACCGTCCGACGGTGTTCTTCGAGATCATCGAGCGCCACGGCTCCATGGGCTTCGGCAAGGGCAACTTCAAGGCCCTGTTCGAGGCGATCGAGCGCGAGCAGGAGAAGCGCGGAAACCTGTGACCCGCCCACCCGTGCCTCCGGGGTCCTGACCCCCGGGCCTCCGGGACCCTGACGACGGGGTCCCGGAGGGGCCGACGGCGGGCGTCCTCGTGAGGGTTTCCGTGGGGGTTCCCACCGCCGCCCCCGAGTGCGACGCTGTGATCATGAGCCGTATCGAAGCCCCGCGCGACGAAGTCACCGGCGATCTCCTCGACCGCCTCCGAGCGGGCCTGCCCGACGCGGCCGTCCTGGCCGATCCCGACGTCACGGCCTCGTACGGACACGACATGGCGAGCTTCTGCGCGGCCGGCACCCCGGCCGTGGTCGTGCTGCCGCGCACCGTCGAGCAGGTCCAGCACGTCCTGCGGACCGCCACCGACCTGCGGATCCCGGTCGTCCCGCAGGGCGCCCGCACCGGACTGTCGGGCGGCGCGAACGCCTCCGACGGCTGCATCGTGCTCTCGCTCACCAAGATGGACCGGATCCTGGAGATCAATCCGGTCGACCGCATCGCCGTGGTCGAGCCCGGCGTCATCAACGCCACGCTCTCCCACGCGGTGGGGGAACACGGCCTCTTCTACCCGCCGGACCCCTCCAGCTGGGAGATGTGCACGATCGGCGGCAACATCGGCACGGCCTCCGGCGGCCTGTGCTGCGTCAAGTACGGGGTCACGGCCGAGTACGTCCTCGGCCTCGACGTCGTGCTCGCCGACGGGCGTCTGCTGTCCACCGGCCGCCGCACCGCCAAGGGCGTCGCCGGATACGACCTCACCCGCCTCTTCGTCGGCTCCGAGGGCTCGCTCGGCATCGTGGTCCGCGCGGTCCTCGCCCTGAAGCCGAAGCCGCCCCAACAGCTGGTGCTGGCCGCGGAGTTCGCGTCGGCGGCCGACGCCTGCGACGCCGTCTGCCGGATCATGACGGCCAGGCATGTGCCGTCCCTGCTCGAACTGATGGACCGTACGACTCTCAAGGCCGTCAACGACCTCGCGCACATGGGCCTGCCGGAATCCACCGAGGCCCTGCTGCTCGTCGCCTTCGACACCCCGGACCCGACCGCCGACCTCGCTGCGGTCGGCGCGCTGTGCGAGGCCGCGGGCGCCACCCAGGTCGTCCCGGCCGACGACGCGGCCGAGTCCGAACTCCTGCTGAAGGCGCGCCGTCTGTCGCTCACCGCGCTGGAGGCGGTCAAGGGCACGACGATGATCGACGACGTGTGCGTGCCCCGCTCCCGGCTCGGCGACATGCTCGAAGGGGTCGAGCGGATCGCCGGGAAGCACGGGCTCACCATCGGGGTCTGCGCGCACGCGGGCGACGGCAACACCCACCCGACCGTCTGCTTCGACGCCCAGGACCCCGACGAGTCGCGGCGCGCCCGCGAGTCCTTCGACGAGATCATGCAACTCGGCCTGGAACTCGGCGGAACCATCACCGGCGAGCACGGGGTGGGCCTGCTGAAGAGGGAGTGGCTGGCCCGCGAGATCGGCCCGGTGGGCGTGGAGACGCATCGGGCGATCAAACAGGTCTTCGACCCCCTGGGCATCCTGAACCCGGGCAAGGTCTTCTGAGCCGAGCCCGCAGGAGAGCCCACGGAAGGGCCCGCTGGTACGAACGCGCGTTTACGAGAACTTTCTTTCGGCGTGTGTTCCGGGTATGTGAAGGGCGTGCGCGCTATCGCCCGGAAAGGGGTGGGTACGGCCGGAGAGGCCGTACTGCCTGCCCGCTTCTGATAGATGTGGATGCCCACACAAAGCTGTGGATGCCCAGACAACCCCCCGAGCAGATACGGGACGACGGACATGAGCGCCCCCACCCCGGCACCCGGTGACGACAGGCCCCGCGAAGGGTACTACCCGGATCCGTCCATTCCCGGATACGTCCGGTACTGGAACGGGGTCGCCTGGGTACCCGGCACCAGTCGGCCGGCACCCGCCGACGGCACAGCCCCGGCCCCGCCCGGCGCGGGCCCCGCGGAGCCCTCCGTGGAGGCGACGGGCCCGCACTTCTTCGACGAGGACCCGGTCGGCCGGGCCGATCCGGCGAGTGCGTCCGGAGGCGCGGCGCAGGCCTCGCACGACAACCGCCAGGAGCCCGCCTCGGCCTGGGGCGCCGACCGCTCCCGGCAGTCCGGGTTCGGCGGCGAGCCGGACCGCCGGGTGTCCTGGGGCGCGGCCGAGGCCGCCGACCCGCGGCTGCCGGGCGCGGGTGCGCCCGACGCCAGGGCGAACCGGACGGACGGCACCGCCACCGTCCCGCCCGCCGCGACCGGATCCGCCCCGGGCGCCGAGGAACCCGCCCCCACCGAGAGCACCATGACGATCCGTGCGCTCTCCCCGCGCACGGGGGAGCAGAGCAGAAGCGCGGGGGCGGCCGGTTCCGCCACGGGTCAGTCCGCCGCGCGTACGCCTGACGCCCAGGCCGCCGCCCGCCAGGCGCTCGGCCTGGACCCGGAGGCGCCGAAGGTCACCCCGCCGCGGGCGGCCCCGGCGCCCCAGGCCCAGCCGGCCCCGGCGCCCCGGGCGCCCGCGGCGGGGGCGCCGGTCCCGCAGCAGGCCGGCTCGCTCTCCCAGCAACCGGCGGCGAGCCTGCCGCAGCAGTCCGGTCCCGCGACGGGACCCGGCGCGCCCATGACCGCGGGACCCGGCGGTGGCCAGCCCTCCTGGGCGCAGCAGGTGCACCAGCTCGCGGACGGCAGCGACCGGCCGCCCGCTCCGTGGAAGCCGCCGGTGGACGACCCGTTCCTGGCGGCCGCCCGGGCGCAGGCGGCGGCCCGGCCCGCGGGCCTCGGCAAGCGGCTGGCCGCCCGGCTGCTGGACACCCTGGTCCTGGCGGCGGTCACGGGTGCGGCCGCGGTCCCGCTGGCCGGCAAGGCGATCGACCACATCAACGGCAAGATCGACGCGGCCCGGCTGTCCGGGCGGACCGTCACGGTCTGGCTGCTGGACGGCACGACCTCGGTCTATCTCGGCATCGTGCTCGCCGTGCTGCTCGGCTTCGGTGTGCTCTACGAGGTGCTGCCCACCGCCCGGTGGGGCAGCACGCTCGGCAAGAAGCTGTGCGGACTCGAGGTGCGGGACATCGAGGGCCATGAGCCGCCGGCCTTCGGGCCGGCCCTGCGTCGCTGGCTGGTCTACAGCATTCCGGGTGTGCTGGGTGTCGGTGTCGTCGGTGTCCTGTGGTGCATGTTCGACCGTCCCTGGCGCCAGTGCTGGCACGACAAGGCCGCACACACGTTCGTGGCGGGCTGACCCGGACGGACCTCTACGGATGCGGAGCGGCGGGGTTCGCGGTCGACTCGGGCCATGAGCACCGAACCGCCGCCCCCCGGCTCCGGGGACTCTCCGGGGGACGACCCGTTCAGAAAGCAGCAGCCCCCGTCCTCCGAGGGCGGCGGCCCCGGCCCGCACGGGAGCCCGGAGCACGGCGGCGGTCCCTCGTACGGCGGTGAACCCCCGCCGGGCGCCCCACCTCCACCCGGCGGCGAGCCCCCGTACGGGCCGCCCCCGCCCGGAGGCGGCCCCTACGGCGCACCCCCGCCCCCCGGAGGCGGCCCCTACGGCGCCGGAGGACCGTACGGCCCTGGTGGCACGGACCCCCTCGCCGGGATGCCTCCGCTGGCCGACAGCGGCAAACGCGTGCTCGCCCGGATCATCGACATGATCATCGTGGGGGTGGCCGTCTGGCTGCTGTCCTGGGTGTTCCACACCTCCGAGTACAGCGTGGAGACGGGCAGGGCCGAGTACGGCAGATCCGTCGGCCAGTCCGTGATCGCCGCCGTGCTCTACATCGCGTACGACACCGTGCTGATCTCCAGGTCGGGCCAGACGATCGGCAAGCGGCTGCTGAACATGCGGGTGGCCAACCTGGCGGACGGCTCCAACCCTTCCGTGCAGGCCTCACTGATTCGCGCGGCCGTGCTGTGGCTGCCGTTCGCCTTCTGCTGTCTCTGCATCTGGACGGCGATCTGCGGCGGCTGGAGCTTCTTCGACCGCCCCTACAAGCAGGGGCTGCACGACAAGGCGGCCAGGACCGTGGAGGTCAGTACGGTCTGAGCGGTCCTGGGGGATGAGCACGACGGCGGCGGCGTACGTATGAAACGGCGGGCCCGTGCTGCGGGGCCCGCCGGTTCATGTCCGCTCGACGAGAGGGCGCGTCCATGCGTGGGGTCTGCGCGGTGCAGGGGGCACGGCGCCCGGTTCAGGGGTTCGCCGGCTCGTGCGCGGACTCGGCGGACGCGGCGGATCCGACGGACGCCGTCGGGCGCACGGCCGCGGCCGGCTGCCGTTCGGCGGGCCGCCCGGCGGCCGCTGCGGACCTCGGCAGGGGGACCGTCACGGCGACGAGGAGTCCGAGGGCGAGAGCCGCGAGGGCGATCACGGTGATCCCCAGGGCCGAACTCGTCTGGGACAGCAACAGCATGGCGAGGGTCGAGAAGATCACGGTGCAGGAACCGTAGGCGAGCTGTGCGGTGTTCGGACGAGGCATGGCCATTCCTCGGGGGTGGAGGCCTCCCCCCGTGCCTCTCGCGATGGGGGAGGATGCGGATAACTGCTGACGACTGCTGACAACTGCTGGCGCCTGTGGGGCACTTGGGGCGGAGCTAAGAATCGTGGGGTGACAACGGTGTCGACAGGGCAATCCGTCGCCGTTCCGACGTTCCGCCTGTCGACTCTATTCGCCTGCATGCCCGATGGGAACGGCCGGTAAGCGTGACCTAACCCACGGTGCCGATGCATTGGGGGCGCACGGAGTCATGCAGTCCGCCAACTGGACAGTTCCGCGCGCCGGTTGACGGGTGACTATGCCGTCTGCAAGCCGTCCGGCTTCGGTCGTGCGCCGTTCGCATGGTGTTCGAATACTGAACATCTCGTTCTTAACTACCGGACCGTCACCTCCCGGGCCACGTCGCTGACGAAGATCGGGCACTGGGAGTTCAACACCGAGGACCCGCAGGCGGTGCTCGTCACGCTGCCGAAGAAGACCGTCACCACGGAGCTGATCCCCCCCGGCGAGCGGCTCGTACCAGGGGCGGAGCGGCAGCGGCAACGGCCTCGACAACACGCTGACCCGTGATGTCGACCTGACCGGCAAGTCGTCGGCCGCGCTGTCCCTCAAGGGCTACTACCACATCGAGCAGAACTACGACTTCCTGTACACGTTGGTCTCGACGGACGGCGGCGCCACCTGGAAGCCGGTGTACGGCACCGTGAACGGTGCCGCGATCCCGCGCGACGCGAGCGACCAGCCCGCGCTCACCGGCACCCTCGACGGCTACGCCGACCTCGTCCACCCGCTGGACGCCTGCGCCGGTCAGAAGATCAAGCTGCGCTTCCGCTGCACCACCGGCACCGGCGTGGCGAAGAAGGGCTTCACGGCCGACGACCTCGCCATCACCGCCGACGGTTCCGCCGTCTTCATCAGGCTCCTGCGGCAGAGCAAGAACGGCAGCGTACTGACGGTGGCGGTGCGGCCGTCCCGGTGACGACCCCCGGATGATCTTCTCCGGAGTGGAACCGCTCACAAGCTGAGCATCGTTTCCGCAGCTCAACGCATGATCGGCCGCGACCCTCTGGCGGGTCGCGGCCGATCGTGTTTAGGTGCGTCCTGTGGCTCTCTTATTGACGTCGGTTCTCACGGGGGTGTGACAAGGCATGGCCGCAGGAGGTTTCTGCAAGCTGCCGAGCGGCAGCGTGGTGGTGGCGCTGAACCTGCCCAGCCCGGGCTCGGCGGGCGGCTTCGTCCGTGTGCTCGTGCTCGCCCAGAACCGCGCCCGGGCGCTGACGCGCCTGCGTAATCTGGGACTGCGCGCCGTGTATCTGCGCGGCAACGCGGCCCCGCCGACCCCCGACGAGATCACGGCGGTCCTGCACCACCCCGACGGCCTGATATGGCGCACGGCCCCGGAGAGCACGGGCCAGGAGCTGTCGCAGGAGCTGTGGCACCCGATCCGGGCCCTGCTGCGGCAGAAGACGGCGCAGGCGTGAGCCGGGGCCGGACCACGGCCCGCCGGGGCTACACCACGGGCTTGCCGGACAGCTCCACCCCGGCCTCCCGGAGCTCCTCGAGCGCCCGCTCGGTGCTCTCCTCGGACACCCCGGCGGTCAGGTCCAGCAGCACCTGGGTGCGGAAGCCGTGCCGTGCGGCGTCCAGTGCGGTGGCACGCACACAGTGGTCCGTGGCGATGCCCACCACGTCCACCTCGTCGATCTCCCGGGCCCGCAGCCAGTCGGCCAGCGACTGCCCGTTCTCGTCGACCCCCTCGAACCCGCTGTACGCCGCCGAGTACGCGCCCTTGTCGAAGACGGCGTCGATCGCGCCGGAGGCGACCGCCGGGGCGAAGTTGGGGTGGAAACCGACGCCCTCGGTGCCGGCCACACAGTGGGCGGGCCACGAGCGCACATAGTCGGGGTTGTCGGCGAAGTGCCCGCCCGGGGCGATGTGGTGGTCCCGGGTGGCGACGACATGGCGGTACCCGGCGGGGGCCTGACCGATCAGCTCGGTGATCGCGGCGGCCACATCGGCCCCTCCGGCCACCGCGAGGCTGCCGCCTTCACAGAAGTCGTTCTGCACGTCTACGACGATCAAGGCGCGGCGCATGGTCGGTGTCCTTAGGGTCGGCAGCGGTTCGACAGCGGAGGGGTGCGGGGCCCGGCCGTCTGTACGAACTACCGAGCCTAGAGACTTCGAGGGGCGGGCGGGAGGGGGCACGTGATGGTCGGTCGGGTGCGTGGGTGCGCTGCCGTTGCATTCCCCCCGGCCGCATGCTCATGCGTCCGGGGGACGGTCATACCGCTGTCTTACACGTACTCGGTCGGAAGCACGGGTTCCCCACGCGACAACTGGGTCGCCGACAGCGGCAGATCGGCGCGTGCGGTGATGTGCCGGTCGCGGACGACGTCCAGCGGCTCGCGGGCGACGACCTGGCCGCCCTTGACCAGCTCGACCAGCAGTTGCCGGTCCACGAGCGCGTCCGGCACCGGCCCGGTGCCGATGACCTCGGCCTCCGCCACCCCGTGCTCGTCGAGCCGGCGGGCGGCCCACTTGCGCCCGCCCATGGACGTCTTGCCGCCGGTCGACTTCTTCGCGACCGGCACCAGCGGTGCCTTCGGGTCGGCCGACTCGGCCCGGGCGACCAGCTTGTAGACCATCGAGCAGGTGGGGTGGCCGGAGCCCGTCACCACCTGGGTGCCGACGCCGTACGCGTCCACGGGGGCCGCCCGCAGCGAGGCGATCGCGTACTCGTCCAGGTCGGAGGTCACGATGATCTTCGTCTTGGTCGCGCCCAGCTCGTCGAGCTGCTGCCGGACCCGGTGCGCGACCAGCAGCAGATCACCGGAGTCGATACGGACGGCGCCCAGCTCGGGCCCGGCGATCTCCACGGCCACCCGAACGGCCTCGGTGACGTCGTAGGTGTCCACCAGCAGGGTGGTGCCCCGGCCCATCGACGCCACCTGGGCCTGGAAGGCGTCCCGCTCCCGGTCGTGCAGCAGCGTGAAGGCGTGCGCGGACGTCCCGACCGTCGGGATCCCGTAGCGGAACCCGGCCGCCAGGTCGGAGGTGGAGGTGAAGCCGCCGACGTACGCGGCCCGCGCGGCGGCCACGGCGGCCAGCTCATGGGTGCGGCGGGCGCCCATCTCGATCAGCGGCCGGCCGTCGGCGGCGGAGGACATACGGGAGGCGGCGGCCGCCACGGCGGAGTCGTGGTTGAGGATCGACAGGATCACGGTCTCCAGGAGCACGCACTCGGCGAAGGAGCCCTCGACCCGCATGATCGGCGAGCCCGGGAAGTACACCTCGCCCTCCGGGTAGCCCCAGATGTCCCCGCTGAAGCGGTACCCGGCGAGCCAGTGGAGCGTGTCCTCGTCGACGATCCCGCGCTCCCGCAGGAAGCCGAGGACGCCGGCGTCGAAGCGGAAGTTCTCGACCGCGTCCAGGACGCGCCCGGTGCCGGCCACCACGCCGTAGCGGCGGCCCTCGGGCAGCCGCCGGGTGAAGACCTCGAAGACGGAGCGCCGCTCGGCGGTACCCCCCGCGAGGGCGGCCTTCAGCATCGTCAGCTCGTAGTGGTCGGTGAAGAGCGCCGTCGACGGTACGTCCACCGGCAATCCGAGATCCGCTACGCCCACCATGCTCTCCTCGTACATGTGTCGGTATCCCCAGTGTCTGCCGGGGGCTCGGGGGTTGTCCCCACGGGTGAACAACACGACGGCCGATCGTACTCCCATCTCGTCAGTCTGACGATTTAGGTGGTGGTGCGGGTGTCCGTTTGTGCGAGCCCCCCCTTGAGATGGCAGCATGGGCCGTGTGACGGCTCCCGCACCTCTTGAGATCGAAAAGACCGAGTCGGCGGAGGAACAGTTCGCCGTCCCGGAACCGGACGTCCCCTGGGTGACGATCGTTCACAACGACCCGGTCAACCTCATGAGCTATGTGACCTACGTCTTCCAGTCGTACTTCGGCTACACCAAGGACAAGGCCACCAAGCTCATGCTCGACGTCCATCACAAGGGCCGGGCGGTGGTCTCCAGCGGGACGCGCGAGGAGATGGAGCGCGACGTCCAGGCCATGCACGGCTACGGTCTGTGGGCCACCCTTCAGCAGGACCGCAAGTAGCGAGCCGCAGACCCGTCAAGCAGCGAAAAGACCCATGCCAGGACACTTCGAACCGCTCCCCGGCGGCGGCGCGGCCGTCGCGCTCGACGACGTCGAGATCTCCATCATCCGATCGCTGGCCGTCCAGCTGCTCGAGCTCATCGGGCCGGGCCCGGCCGAGGACGCGCCCGACGACCCGCTCGCCGAGCTGTTCGCGGAGGGCCCGAGCGAACCGCCCTCCGACCCGGTGCTGCGCCGTCTGTTCCCGGACGCCTACGGCGGCCCCGGCAGCGAGTCGGCCTCGCCCGAGGAGGCCGACGAGCGGCGCGCCCATTCCGCCGAGTTCCGCCGTTTCACCGAGAACGACCTGCGCGCGCGCAAGCGCGAGAGCGCCCTCGCGGTGATCCGTTCCCTGGACGGCCTGACCTCGGTGAGCGGGGAGGGCGGGGTCCTGAAGCTGACGCGCGGCGACTCCGAGCAGTGGCTCAGCGCCCTCAACGACCTGCGCCTGGCGATCGGTTCCCGGCTGGAGATCGTCGACGAGGAGGACACCGACCACCTCTACGAGCTGCCGGACGACGACCCGCGCAAGCCGATGGTGATGGCCTATCTGTGGCTCGGTGGCCTCCAGGAAACCCTCGTCACGACCCTTATGCCCTGAACCGCGGAATCCGTTCCGCGCCGGGCCGTCGTCCGGCGTTCGCTCAGAGGACGCTCAGATCCGGATAACGATCGCGTCACCGTTGCGGCCGTGTTTGTCCGCCTCGGCTCCTCTTTGTCCGCTTCTTCCCGTGCGGTGCGTCACATGTCACACCGCCGATCAATGTTGCGGCCGTGATAAATCTTCACGACCGCCCGACGGACACCACCCACGTCCGCTCGGGTGCGCCACCGAGCCGGCGGATCGCCGGCCAGGCACAGCTCCATCACATCCGGGGGGATCGGAACCCGATCCGACGCCATGGCACTGGCTCGGATCGGCGTGGAGAAAGGCGCATCCAACATGACCTCATCGCAGGTCGGGAAGCAGTACGACGGCAGTGAGGCCGTGGGCGGCGATGCCCCCGAGGAGGGGTACGAGCGCGGGCTCGGCAGCCGTCAGGTCCAGATGATCGCGATCGGTGGCGCCATCGGCGTCGGCCTGTTCCTGGGGGCCGGGGCGAACATCGCCAAGGCCGGACCCAGCCTCATCCTGATGTACGCCCTCGCGGGCGTCATCATCTTCTTCATCATGCGGGCGCTCGGTGAGCTGCTCCTGTACCGCCCGGTCTCGGGCTCCTTCGCGGAGTACTCCCGCGAGTTCCTCGGCCCGTTCTTCGGCTTCTTCACCGGCTGGACGTACTGGCTGATGTGGGTCGTGACCGGTATGGCCGAGCTGACGGCCGCCGCGATCTACGTCGACTACTGGTTCCCGTCGATCCCGCGATGGGTGACCGCCCTGGTCTTCCTGGTGGTCCTGTTCGTCGCCAACCTGATCTCGGTGAAGGTGTTCGGCGAGATCGAGTTCTGGTTCTCGATGGTCAAGGTCACCGCCCTGATCGGCATGATCGTGATCGGTCTGGGCGTGCTGACCTTCGGCTTCAGCGCGGCGGGCGACACCGCGTCGGTCTCCAACCTCTGGCAGTTCGACGGCTTCTTCCCCAAGGGTGTCGGCTCCTCCCTGATGACCCTGCAGGGCGTGATGTTCGCCTACCTCGCCGTCGAGCTGGTCGGTGTGACGGCGGGCGAGTCCGAGAACCCGGAGAAGACCCTCCCGAAGGCGATCAACACCCTGCCCTGGCGCATCGCGCTCTTCTACGTCGGTGCCCTCACCGTGATCCTGTGCGTGGTGAAGTGGACCCAGTTCGCGGCGGGCGTCAGCCCCTTCGTGAAGGCCTTCGCGGTCATCGGCATCCCGGCCGGCGCCGGCATCGTCAACTTCGTGGTGCTCACCGCGGCCCTGTCGTCCTGCAACTCCGGCATGTACTCCACGGGCCGTATGCTGCGCACCCTCGCGGACAACGGTGAGGCCCCCAAGGCCTTCAGCAAGCTGTCCGAGTCCAAGACCCCGGCGCTCGGCATCACGGTCTCCGTCGCCTTCATGGGCATCGGCGTGATCCTGAACTACATCGTCCCGGAGAAGGCCTTCGGGTACGTCACCTCGGTGGCGACCGCGGCCGGCATCTGGACCTGGCTGATGATCCTGATCAGCCATGTGCTGTACCGCCGCGCGGTCGCCGCGGGCCGGCTGCCCGCTTCCGCCTTCCCGGCGCCGGGCGGCGCGGTGTGCAGCTGGATCGCCATCGCGTTCCTGGTGTTCGTCACCGGCCTGATCGCCTACGACCACGACTCCCGTACCTGCCTGTACGTGATGGCGGTCTGGGCCGCCGCCCTCGGCATCGGCTGGGCCGTGCTGAAGGCCCGCAGCCCCGAGGTCACCCAGCGCCGCGAGCCGCAGCCGGAAAAGGTCGGCTGAGCCTCGTAGCTCACCATGTGGGCCGTTCCGTACCACCGCTCGGTACGGAACGGCCCTTCTCCTATCCTGGCGGTCATGCTGACCATCACCCAGGACCTGTACGACCGGATCGTCGCCCACGCCCGCGAGGACCACCCCGACGAGGCGTGCGGCGTGGTCGCGGGCCCGGTGGGCTCCGGCCGCCCCGAGCGCTTCATCCCGATGCTGAACGCGGCCCGCTCGCCCACGTTCTACGAGTTCGACTCCGGCGATCTGCTCAAGCTGTACCGGGAGATGGACGACCGCGACGAGGAGCCCGTGGTCGTCTACCACTCCCACACCGCGACCGAGGCCTACCCGTCCCGCACGGACATCAGCTACGCCAACGAGCCGGGCGCCCATTACGTCCTGGTCTCCACCGCCGACACGGACGGCGCGGGCCCCTTCCAGTTCCGCTCCTTCCGGATCGTGGAGGGCGAGGTCACGGAGGAGGAGGTCACCGTGGTGGAGAGCTACTGATCCCGTGATGCGGGCAGAACCCATCCACCATGCGAGATCACACTCCGGGCACCGGCACGGGAATCGATACGATGACCCCATGGTTTTCCACGACGTGAGCAAGAAGACGCCGGGCGCACTGCTCGTGGCGCGGCTGCACGTCGACCTGTGCAGGCTGAGCAGCGCCATCTGTTGACGCGGCCTGCCGCCGTACGGCCGTGAGCCGATGGGGCACCCCTGCGGCCGGCCCGGCCGGGACCGTGGGGAGCCGCACCCGGCGTAGCCCTCGATCTTCGCGCTGCCGCGCGCCCACCGACCTCACTTCTCCCGACAGGAGTCCCAAGCCATGGCCATCGAGGTCCGCATCCCCACCATCCTCCGCCAGTACACCGACGGCCAGAAGGCCGTCGAGGGCAACGGGGAGACCCTCGCCGAGCTGTTCGCCGACCTCGAGACCCGTCACACGGGCATCCAGGCCCGCATCGTGGACGAGGCCGCCGGCGGAGAGCTGCGCCGCTTTGTGAACGTCTATCTGAACGACGAGGACGTCCGCTTTCTCGACGGCATCAACACCAAGGTCGCCGACGGCGACAACGTGACGATCCTGCCGGCCGTGGCCGGAGGTTCTGCCGCGGCGAAGCCGCGTCCGGCCGGGATCGCGGCCGGACGACGGGCCGGCATGGCTGACGGTCGCTGATCACCTATGCGCTACGACTCCCCGCTGGCCGCGGTGGGCAACACCCCCTTGGTGCGCCTGCCGCGGCTGTCGCCGTCCCCCGAGGTCCGTATCTGGGCCAAGCTGGAGGACCGCAACCCGACCGGCTCGGTCAAGGACCGGCCCGCGCTGCACATGATCGAGCAGGCGGAGAAGGACGGCCGGCTCACCCCCGGCTGCACGATCCTGGAACCCACCTCGGGCAACACGGGCATCTCCCTGGCCATGGCGGCCAAGCTCAAGGGCTACCGCATGGTGTGCGTGATGCCGGAGAACACCTCCCAGGAGCGCCGGGACCTGCTGGGCATGTGGGGCGCCGAGATCATCTCCAGCCCGGCCGCGGGCGGTTCCAACACCGCGGTGCGCGTCGCCAAGGAGCTGGCGGCCGAGCACCCGGACTGGGTGATGCTCTACCAGTACGGCAACCCGGACAACGCGGGCGCCCACTACGCGACGACCGGCCCCGAGATCCTCGCCGACCTTCCGTCCGTCACGCACTTCGTGGCCGGTCTCGGCACCACCGGCACGCTGATGGGTGTGGGCCGCTATCTGCGCGAGCACAAGCCGGACGTGAGGATCGTCGCGGCTGAGCCCCGGTATGACGACCTGGTGTACGGGCTGCGCAACCTCGACGAGGGCTTCGTGCCGGAGCTGTACGACGCGTCGGTGCTGACCACCCGCTTCTCGGTCGGCTCGGCGGACGCGGTGACCCGTACCCGTGAACTCCTCCAGCAGGAGGGCATCTTCGCGGGCGTCTCCACGGGCGCCGCACTGCACGCCGCCATCGGCGTCGGGAAGAAGGCCGTGGCGGCGGGCGAGAGCGCCGACATCGTCTTCGTCGTGGCCGACGGCGGCTGGAAGTACCTGTCGACGGGCGTCTACACGGCGGCCACCACGGAAGAGGCGATCGAGACGCTGCATGGGCAGCTCTGGGCCTGAGGCCCCGACCCCCTGCGTCCAGGGCCCGGCCCCTCCCGGCACGGTGCATTTCCCCTCCCGTGAGGGGCCCGGCCCGCCATCAACACGCCAACCCCCTCCTATGCAGGGGCTAAGCGCTGCTCATTTAGCGGCAAAAACTCTCTTGGGGGACTGCCCGCCTTGTCCGCGCCGGGCTACGTTCTGCCCGCACCCTGACATGTCACGCTCACTCGGCGCATCGGGGTGTTCAAGGTGTTCGATGTGTCATGCCCATGATCGCGCGTCCCGCCGCCGCTACGCGCGTCACGGTGTGTCACCCAGCTCGTGAATCCCCACTTCCGGCTGTGGCTCCGCGTACGGCCCCACCCAGGTCTGCGCGGCGCCGGCCTCAAACCGAGAGAGGCAGCACCCCATGCGTGAGTCACGCCCGAGCAAGCGGCGACGGAGCCTTCGAAGACTCCTCACCGCCGCCGTCCCTGCTCTAGCTCTCACCGTCGCCGGCCTCATGGCGGCGCCGGCAGCCGGGGCCCACAGCGCCCCCGCCGCCGCGCAAGCCTCGCCCCCCAGCCGCGCCACCCAGAACGCCAAGGCGCTGACCGACCCCAAGGCGCAGACAGTCCGCGCCACCGGCAAGGCGGGCCAGAAGGTGCCCACCGAGCACCTGTGCGCCACCGCGGCCCCCGGCCACGCGTCCTGCTTCGCCCAGCGGCGCACCGACATCAAGCAGCGGCTCGCCGCGGCCGTGGCCGCCGCGCCCTCCGGCCTGAGCCCGGCCAACCTGCACAGCGCCTACAACCTGCCCACGACGGGCGGCTCCGGCCTCACGGTCGCGGTGGTCGACGCGTACAACGACCCCAACGCCGAATCCGACCTGGCCACCTACCGCTCCACCTACGGCCTGTCGTCCTGCACCAAGGCCAACGGCTGCTTCAAGCAGGTCAGCCAGACCGGCTCCACCACCTCGCTGCCGACGAACGACAGCGGCTGGGCCGGCGAGGAGGCGCTCGACATCGACATGGTCAGCGCCGTCTGCCCCAACTGCAACATCATCCTCGTCGAGGCCAACTCCGCGACCGACTCCGACCTCGGCACCGCGGAGAACGAGGCCGTCGCCCTCGGCGCCAAGTTCGTCTCCAACAGCTGGGGCGGCTCCGAGTCCTCCGCCCAGACCAGCGAGGACACCCAGTACTTCAAGCACCCGGGCGTCGCGATCACCGTCTCCTCGGGCGACTCCGCCTACGGCGCCGAGTACCCGGCGACCTCCCAGTACGTGACCGCTGTGGGCGGCACCGCACTCTCCACCGCCTCCAACTCCCGCGGCTGGAGCGAGTCCGTCTGGAAGACCAGCTCCACCGAGGGCACCGGCTCCGGTTGCTCCGCCTACGACCCGAAGCCGAGCTGGCAGACCGACAGCGGCTGCTCGAAGCGCATGGAGGCCGACGTCTCCGCGGTCGCCGACCCGGCCACCGGTGTGGCGGTCTACGACACCTACGGCGGCTCCGGCTGGGCGGTCTACGGCGGCACCAGCGCCTCCTCCCCGATCGTCGCCGGCGTCTACGCCCTCGCCGGCACCCCGGGCTCCGGTGACTACCCGGCGAAGTACCCCTACCAGCACACCGGCAACCTGTACGACGTCACCAGCGGCAACAACGGCAGCTGCTCCCCGTCGTACTTCTGCACCGCGGGCACCGGCTACGACGGCCCGACCGGCTGGGGCACCCCGAACGGCACCGCCGCCTTCACCGCCGGCTCCAGCAGCGGCAACACGGTGACCGTCACCAACCCCGGCAGCCAGTCCACCACCACCGGCGGCTCGGTCAGCCTGCAGATCCAGGCCACCGACAGCGCGGGCGCGTCCCTCACCTACAGCGCGAGCGGCCTGCCGACCGGCCTGTCCATCAACAGCTCCACCGGCCTGATCACCGGTACGGCGTCCACCGCGGGCACCTACCAGGTCACGGTCACCGCGAAGGACTCCACCGGCGCCTCCGGCTCGACCTCCTTCACCTGGACCGTCGGCTCCGGCGGGGGCGGCGGCTGCACCTCCGCCCAGCTGCTCGCCAACCCCGGCTTCGAGTCCGGCAGCACCAGCTGGACCGCCACCAGCGGCGTCATCACCAACGACAGCGGTGAGGCGGCCCACAGCGGCTCCTACAAGGCCTGGCTCGACGGGTACGGCTCCACCCACACCGACACCCTGTCCCAGTCGGTGACCATCCCGGCCGGCTGCAAGGCCACGCTCACCTTCTACCTGCACATCGACACCGCGGAGAGCGGCAGCACCGCGTACGACAAGCTCACCGTGACCGCGGGCTCCAAGTCCCTGGCGACGTACTCGAACGTCAACGCCGCCTCGGGCTACGCCCAGAAGTCCTTCGACCTGTCCTCGCTGGCCGGCTCCACGGTCACGTTGAAGTTCAGCGGGACCGAGGACTCCTCCCTGCAGACCAGCTTCGTCGTCGACGACACCGCGCTGACGACCAGCTGACCGTGTGACGCACCTCGGTGCGCCGGGCCCCGGCCGCGTGTGCGGCCGGGGCCCGGCGGCCGTTCGGGGCCCGGTGGCGGCCCGGCCGGGATGCTGGTGCGCTGGAGACAGGGACCCGATGCGGTGGAACAGGGATCCTGATGCGCTGCAGGAACGTCACAGCAGCGCAAGGGCCAGAACACAGGGCACGGGCTTGAGGAAAGGCGGCCGCCCCATGCGCCGTACGACCCCCCACGGGACCATCACCATCACTCTCGTCGCCGCCGCGACGCTGCTCCTCGCGGGCTGCGGCGGCGGGCACTCAGGAGCGGCCGGCACCGGGGGATCCCCCTCGCGGCCCACGGCCGCACCCTCGGCATCCCCGTCCGCGTCACCCTCCGCACCGCCCTCGGCATCCGCCCCCGTCTCGCCGTCGCCCACCGCGTCCGGCCGGGGCTGCGCCCCCGAGGTCCAGCTCACCGCCGCCGACCGGGGCCACACCGTCTGCATGACCACACACGGGAAGATCCGCCTCACCCTGGACGGCAGCAAGGACCGGCCCTGGAGCCCCGTCAAAGCCGACGGCGGCGCGCTGAAGGCCGTCAACGCCGGTATCGGCAGCGCGCCCGGCACCACCATCGCCGCCTTCGAGGCGGTCGCACCCGGCACGGCACAGCTCACCGCGACCCGCCCGCTGTGCACCAAGTCCCCCGGCCAGGCATCGTGCCTGGGCATCGAGCGCTGGTCGGTCACGGTCACGGTGGCGACACCATGACACCGCCCGCCCCAAACCCCCGGCTCACCCCGCCAGGTAGCGCACCTGGTCCCACAACGCGGGGTCCACCACCCCGACCCGCCGCCGGAAGTCCCACAGCGGCACGTCCCGCAGATCGTCCGTCTCCAGGAAGCTCGGCCGGCCCTGAGCATCGGCCACCGTGCCCGGCGGCAACGGGATCACCCCCGCGCGCTCGTCATGGAACCTGCTGGTGATCCCCGCGACCGTCGCACTGTCCCCGTGCACCGTCAGCACCAGACACGGCCGCTCCCGGCCGGCCGCCCGGCCCTGGGAGGGCACGTTCGCCCACCAGATCTCGGCCGGGTGCGGATGCAGTCGCGCGCGCCCCGCCCTACGGGCGGCCACCCGGCGGCGCCCTCCGCGCCCCCACCCGTCCATGAGCGTCGCGACCAGCGCGAGCAGCACCACTGCCGCCAGCGCGAGCCACCACGACGTGTCCATAGGGACGACGGTACCGGCGCGTCTGCCGGGATGCCCGCCCTCTTCAACTCCCGTGCGCTCTCTCATAAGCCTCATGCGCCCCCGTTCCAGCCGAACCGGTGACACCACAGGTGAGTTCCCCCACAACGGCCCCTGGCGGAGGAGCGACCCGACCTTTTGCGCCTTACGCTCGACGGACCGCACGACCCCCGTCACCGCACCCGTCCCTGCCTTCTGCACTTATCGCCACGCGGAGGTTCCAGCTCTATGAAGCTCACCGTCGTCGGCTGCTCGGGGTCGTTCCCGTCCGCGGAATCGGCCTGCTCGAGCTACCTCGTCGAGGCCGACGGCTTCCGGCTGCTCCTCGACATGGGCAATGGCGCCCTTGGCGAGCTGCAGCGCCACTGCGGTCTCTACGACCTCGACGCGATCTTCCTCAGCCATCTGCACCCCGACCACTGCATCGACATGCTCGGCTACTTCGTCGCGCGCTACTACCGTCACGACGGCGGCCGCGCGGACCCGATCCCCGTCTACGGGCCCGAAGGCACCGAGCAGCGCCTCACCACCGCCTACGCCGACACCCCCTCGGCCTCCTCGATGAGCGAGGTCTTCGACTTCCACACGGTCAAGCCGGGCACGTTCGAGATCGGCCCCTTCACCGTCCACACGGAACGTGTGCGCCACCCCGTGGAGGCGTACGCGATCCGCGTCGAGCGCGGCGGCAGATCGCTCACGTACTCCGGCGACACCGGCGTGAGCGAGGCCCTGGACGCCCTGGCCCGCGACACGGACCTCTTCCTGTGCGAGGCCGCGTTCACCCACGGCAAGGAGGACATCCCGGACCTCCACCTCAACGGCCGCCAGGCCGGCGAGGCGGCCGCCCGGGCCGGCGCCCGCCGCCTGGTCCTCACCCACATCCCGCCGTGGACCGACCCACAGATCAACCTGGCCGACGCCCGCGCGGTCTACTCGGGCCCGGTGGAACTGGCGGTGCCACGGGCGTCGTACGAGATCTAGCGACCGCCCCGACGGACCCGACCGCCGCGGCGGAGACCGACCCGGAACGCCCGAAGGCCCCGGAACCCTGATGAGGTTCCGGGGCCTTCGTGTCGCTCGGGGCGCTCACGCCTTGGTGAGGTCCTCGACCTCCTCCTCGGGCTCGCGGCCCGGGGTGGGGAGGTTGAACTTGGTGATCGCGAAGCGGAAGACGAAGTAGTAGATCGCCGCGAACACCAGGCCGATCGGGATGATCAGCCAGGGCTTGGTGGCCAGGTTCCAGTTGAGCAGGTAGTCGATGGCGCCCGCGGAGAAGGTGAAGCCCGCGTGGACGCCGAGCGCCCAGGTGACGGCCATGGACAGGGCGGTGAGGACCGCGTGGATCGCGTACAGCACCGGGGCGATGAACATGAACGAGAACTCGATCGGCTCGGTCACACCGGTCACGAAGGAGGTCAGCGCCAGAGAGATCATCATGCCCAGCACGGCCTTGCGGCGCTCGGGGCGCGCGGCGTGCGCGATGGCGAGCGCGGCGGCCGGCAGGCCGAACATCATGATCGGGAAGAAGCCCGACATGAACTGTCCGGCGGTCGGGTCACCGGCGAAGAACCGGTTGAGGTCACCGTGGACGACCTGGCCGGCCGAGTTCTTGAAGTCACCGATCTGGAACCAGGAGACGGTGTTCACGAACTGGTGCATGCCGACCGGGATCAGCGCACGGTTGATCAGACCGAACAGACCCGCGCCCAGGGCGCCGAGACCGGTGATCCACTCGCCGAAGTTGGAGATGCCCTTGCCGATCGGCTCCCAGATGAGGCCGAAGAAGACGCCGGCCAGCGTGCCGACGAACGCCATGATGATCGGGACCAGGCGCCGGCCGTTGAAGAAGCCGAGCCAGTCGACCAGCTTGGTCCGGTGGAAGCGCTGCCACAGCACCGCCGCCAGCAGACCCATCAGGATGCCGCCGAGAACGCCGGGGTTGTTGTAGGTGGCGGCTATGTCCGCGCCGGGCTGGACCTTGGCCTCGGTGACCGGGAAGGCCTTCAGCACATTGCTGTAGACCAGGAAGCCGACCAGGGCGGCCAGCGCCGTGGAGCCGTCGGACTTCTTGGCGAAGCCGATCGCCACACCGATGCAGAACAGCATCGGCAGGTTGTCGAAGATCGCCCCACCAGCTGTGGCGAACACTGCCGTGACCTTGTCGGGCAGGTGCAACTTGTCGTGGATGTCCTGCTGGCCGAGTCGCAGGAGAATGCCCGCCGCCGGCAGTACGGCGATCGGGAGCTGAAGACTGCGGCCGATCTTCTGCAGGCCCTGGAACAGACCGGATCCCCGCTTCTTTGCGGGGGCCGCCGTCGTCGCGGTGGCGGTGCTCATAGTTCCTCCATGTGGTCGGGTGCTGCCGGGGGACGGGAAAGGGGGATGAACAGCACCCGCGTGGTCTACACCACTGGTGTAGACCTGTTGTAGCACGGTCAAGGCGGGATAAGGAACCCATGAATTCTCTGGCCTCGCGCATAACGGGGGCAATGCTCATAGAGGGAGAAATGCGACACATCCGGAGATGGTCGCCCTTCGGGCGGAAACCGCGCTTGGCGACCGCCGCCCCAGTGGTGTAGACCAGCTTTTCGGACGGTCGCACTGCCGTGAACGCACCCTTGGTCGCCGACGGCATGACCGCTCGCATGGTTGGGTCAACTGTGGGTTACTGCGACAAAGCGGTTCGGATCAGGGAGAGAAGACATGGCCAGCAAGGCTGAGAAGATCGTTGCCGGGCTCGGCGGCATCGACAACATCGAAGAGGTCGAGGGCTGCATCACCCGCCTCCGCACCGAGGTCAACGACCCCTCGCTGGTCGACGAGGCCGCCCTCAAGGCCGCCGGCGCCCACGGCGTCGTCAAGATGGGCAGCGCCATCCAGGTCGTCATCGGCACCGACGCCGACCCGATCGCCGCGGAGATCGAAGACATGATGTGAGGCCGCCCGGGACCGAAACGGTCCGGCACTCACCCGGAAGGGGCCCTTTCCACCGCGGGAGGGGCCCCTTCCCCGTGTACGGATAGGCTCGGGCCCATGTCTCGAATCGACGGCCGAACCCCCGACCAGCTCCGCCCCATCACCATCGAGCGCGGCTGGAGCAAGCACGCCGAGGGCTCCGTCCTCGTCTCCTTCGGCGACACGAAGGTCCTCTGCACCGCCTCCCTCACCGAGGGCGTGCCGCGCTGGCGCAAGGGCACCGGCGAGGGCTGGGTCACCGCCGAGTACGCCATGCTGCCCCGCTCCACCAACACCCGCGGCGACCGCGAGTCGGTCAAGGGCAAGATCGGCGGCCGTACGCACGAGATCAGCCGCCTCATCGGCCGCTCCCTGCGCGCCGTCGTCGACTACAAGGCGCTCGGCGAGAACACCATCGTCCTCGACTGCGACGTCCTCCAGGCGGACGGCGGCACCCGCACCGCCGCGATCACCGGCGCCTATGTGGCACTGGCCGACGCCGTGGCCTTCGCCCAGCGCAAGAAGCTGGTCAAGGCCGGCCGGCAGCCGCTGACCGGCACCGTCTCCGCCGTCTCCGTCGGCATCGTGGGCGGCGTCCCCCTCCTCGACCTCTGCTACGAGGAGGACGTCAGGGCCGAGACCGACATGAACGTCGTCTGCACCGGCGACGGCCGATTCGTCGAGGTCCAGGGCACGGCCGAGGCGACGCCGTTCGACCGCGAGGAACTCAACGCCCTCCTCGACCTCGCCGCCGCGGGCTGCGGCCGGCTCACGGCGATCCAGCGTGCGGCCATCGAGGCAACCGAGTAGCGCCGTCCGGCGTTCTCTGGGGTAGCCGCACAGCCGACGCGGTGGGGCGCCGGGGACAAACCGCGCCCCGCCCTCGGCCCCGTACGCCCGGCCCGGCGTAGGACGCGCCGGACCGGCCGGTGCCTCCGTGGGGGAGCGCGGCACCGTCAACGGGGAGGGACCCTTCCATGGCCGCGCGCCACCACCGTCGCCGCACCGCCGCCGCGTTCGCCGCCGTCGCCGTCCTCGCCGCCATGGGCGCGAGCGCGGGCTGCGACGCCGTCGGCAAGGCGATCGACTGCGTGCAGACCGCCGACGCGATAGCCGACGGCGTCACCGACCTCCAGCAGGCGGTCGAGAGCGCGGCGAACGACCCGAGCCAGGCGGACGCCTCCCTCAACTCCATCGAGAGCAACCTCGACAAGATCGGCGACAAGACGGACGACCTCGACCTCGACAAGGCGGTCGACCACGTCCGCAAGGCCGTGGGCAACGTCCGCGACGCCCTCAAGAACGGCGACACGACCCCCGACGTCGGCCCGGTCACGGACGCGGCCGGAGAACTGACGAAGGTCTGCACCTCGTCCTGAGAAGCCGGGGGTGGCGAAGCGGCGCCGCCACCGCACGGATACTGGACGGCATGACCCGCCTGATCCTCGCCACCCGTAACGCCGGAAAGATCACCGAACTCAGGGCGATCCTCGCCGAAGCGGGCCTCCCGCACGACCTCGTCGGCGCGGACGCCTACCCCGACATCCCCGACGTCAAGGAAACGGGCGTCACCTTCGCCGAGAACGCCCTGCTCAAGGCCCACGCCCTGGCCCGGGCGACGGGCCTGCCGGCCGTGGCCGACGACTCCGGCCTCTGCGTGGACGTCCTGGGCGGCGCCCCCGGCATCTTCTCCGCCCGCTGGGCGGGCCGGCACGGCGACGACCAGGCCAACCTGGAGCTGCTCCTCGCCCAGCTCGCCGACATCGACGCCCCCCACCGGGCCGCCCACTTCGCCTGCGCCGCAGCCCTGGCCCTGCCGGACGGCACCGAGCGCGTGGTCGAGGGCCGGCTGCCGGGCACGCTCCGCCACACCCCGTCCGGCACGAACGGCTTCGGCTACGACCCGATCCTCCAGCCCGAGGGCGAGACACGCACCTGCGCGGAGCTGACCCCCGCGGAGAAGAACGCGATCAGCCACCGGGGCAAGGCGTTCCGCGCCCTGGTACCGGTGGTACGGGAACTGCTGGGCTGAGCCCGATGACGCAGTGAAGGCCCGGTCGGATCGTCCGGACCGGGCCTTCCTCATGTCTGCGTGCGGTCGGTGGGACTCGAACCCACACGGGATTTCTCCCACGGGCACCTAAAACCCGCGCGTATCGCCTATTTCGCCACGACCGCCCCAAAACGGACATTTAATCTTCCTGTGCCGCTTCGTGTCGTTCAGTGTACGGGGGAGTCTGGCCGCCTCGCGGTGCGCCCGCCCTTCCGGCGGCACCATGTTGCCGTCAGGGCATGGCAGTTCGGGCACAGGTATCGCAGGTTCTCGATGCGGTTGTCCCGCCAGTCACCGTTGATGTGGTCGATCTGGAGTGTGAGGGGCTGCTCCAGCCACTGCCCTTGGTTGTCGCACGACGTGCACCGGTAGGGAAGGCCCGCCTCCTGGAGGGCCGCGTGCAACCGTGCGCGGTTGGGGCGCGCGGAGTCGGCGGGGAGCACCACCAGCACCCGCTCCGCCGCGGGCGCGCGGCGGACCGTGCGGGCGGCAGCCCAGGGGCGCCGGGTGAAGTGGCTCGTGTCCAGGCCGAGTTGGGCGGCCCTGCGGCGGACCCGCCGGTGGTTCGTGTCGTTCACCTCGAGCTCCAGTGCGCGCATGACGCCGGCGTAGCTCGTGGCCTCGGCCACGGCTGTGCGCAGTGCGTCCTCGCAGATCGCCGGGCGGGAACCGCGGAAGTGGGACGTGTCGATGCTCCGTTCCCGGAACATCCGCCCCAAGGCGGCACGCGACCGGCCGTCGTCGGGAACTCCGAGGATCTCGGCCGCCCCGCGCACACTCCGGGCGGAGGCGGCCGCAGCCCGTAGTTCGTCCTCGGAGAAGGGGAGGTCCGGGTGCGGGCGGTCGATGCCGGGGAAGTGGCTGATGTCGATACCCGCTGCCGCGATGCGGCGCCGGATGTGCGCGAGGGTGCCGGTCGCGGGGGTGGCGCCGAGTTTCAGCGCGACCTCGCGCAAGGTCGTGGACGTCGCGGCCGCTGTGGCGATCGCGGTGTCGGGGTATCTGCGCCAGGGGCTGCGCCGCTTGAAATGGCCGGTGTCGATCCCGTGAGTGGCGACCCGTTGCTGCAGAACGCGTCGCTGTCCACCGCTCGGCTTGAGTCCGAGGTGGCGCATGAGGTCGTTCCAGCCGTGGGAGCGGGCCACGGCCGCCGCCAGCGTGTCTCGATCGTACGGACCGGTGGTCATGACGTCCCCTCCGCTTCCGGCCGCCTGTTCGCCGCCTCGTGCGGAACAACGAACCGTTTATCGGACAGTCACGCCCGGTGTGCGGAGCGGCCCGTACCGGGAGGGTAGGTACGAGCCGCTCGGGGAAGGTGGGGTCCCTGGACTCCCGGTCCCCGGGGTCCCAGGGCCTGTCGTCGAACTCGCGTCGTCGCCCGGAGGGCGGCCCTGCGGCGTCAGGTGCGTGCTCTGGGGGTCCCCCCGCTCGAAGAGCTCGGGGGAGTGCCGGGCCGGAAGCCCTCGTACTGGAGGTACGTGGGGTTTCGCCCGGTGCGGCGGTGGGGGCACCGCCCGCGCGAGCGATAACCGAGCGTGGGGGAGCCTGCATGGCGTCGCAGGCCAGGCTGGAGTGTGACGACAGGCCCTAGACGCCCAGGTCCTTGATGATCTTCGCTACGTGGCCCGTCGCCTTCACGTTGTACAGGGCTCGCTCGACCCTTCCCTCCTCGTCCACGATCACCGTGGAGCGGATGACGCCGACGACCGTCTTGCCGTACAGCTTCTTCTCGCCGAACGCGCCGTAGGCCTCCAGCACCTTCTTGTCCGGGTCGGCGAGCAGGGTGACCTTCAGGTCCTCCTTCTCACGGAACTTCGCGAGCTTCTCCGGCTTGTCGGGCGAGATGCCGATGACGTCGTAGCCGGCGCCCGCCAGCAGCTCCAGGTTGTCCGTGAAGTCGCACGCCTGCTTGGTGCAGCCTGGGGTGAGCGCGGCGGGGTAGAAGTACACGATGACCTTGCGGCCCTTGTGGTCGGCCAGAGAGACCTCGTTGCCGTCGGCGTCCGGCAGGGTGAAGGCGGGGGCGGTGTCGCCGGGCTGCAGTCGCTCGCTCATCGTCGTTACCTCACAGACAGGGGGCGGTTACCCGACGAGCCTAATCCGCGTCCGGCGGGTCCAGAGGGGTGCCGTTGGGTGCGTTCGGCGAGGAACTGACAGACTGTCGACCACAGACGCAGGAATTGCACGGAACACGTCGCAAACGACCACGGAGGAAACGCGGTGGCGGACACGTCGAGCACACCGGACACCAGAACTCCGGCGGAGATCGAGGCGGACATCAAGCGCCGCCGCGAAACGCTGGCCGAGACGCTCGACGAGATCGGCGTCCGGGTGCACCCGAAGACGATCGTCGGGGACGCCAAGGCCAAGGTCGTCTCCCATGTCGACAACACGCTCGGCCGTGCGTACGTCCGCGCCAACCGGGTCGTCGGCGAGGTGAAGAGCCAGATGGTCACGGAGGACGGCGCGCCGCGCCTGGAGCGCATCGTGCCCGTGGCGCTGGTCGTGGTCGGGGTCGTGGGCCTGCTGGCCCTCGGTTCCCGTCGGCGCAAGCGCTGACCCGGCCGCGCACGAAGCCGTCGGAGACAGGTAGGTTCGGGGCGTGAGCGAGAAGAACCACCACGACAAGCTGCCCATCCGGATGCTGCACGACCGCGTGCTGGTGCGGCAGGACACCGCCGAGGGCGAGCGCCGCTCCGGCGGCGGCATCCTGATCCCCGCGACGGCGGCCGTCGGCCGGCGCCTCGCCTGGGCCGAGGTCGTCGCGGTCGGGCAGAACGTACGGACCGTGGAGCCGGGCGACCGGGTCCTGTACGACCCGGAGGACCGGGCCGAGGTCGAGGTGCGCGGGACCGCGTACGTGCTGATGCGTGAACGCGATCTGCACGCCGTGGCCGCGGACCGCTTCGAGGGGTCGGAGGACTCCACGGGGCTCTACCTGTAGGGCCGCGCGGGCCCGCGAATCCGCGCAGGCCCGCCAGGCTCGCGCGATCGGCGCGATCCGCGCGAGAAGGGGCTGGTGACCGTTGTCACCAGCCCTTTTTGCCTGTCCTTTGCTACGTTGGACGGACCCGCGAGGGACCCGACGAGACGCGCCGTACCGGGACCGCAAAGACGACGCACCCCCTGTTGATCATCGGAACACGGAGGTGCCCCCATGGCGTGGGTCCTGCTCGTCCTCGCCGGCCTGCTCGAGGTCGGCTGGTCGGTCGGCATGAAGTACACCGACGGATTCACCCGCCTCTGGCCGAGCCTGGGCACCGGCGCGGGCATCGTCGCCAGCATGCTTCTGCTGTCGTACGCCGCGCGGTCCCTGCCCATCGGTACGGCGTACGGCGTCTGGGTGGGCATCGGGGCGGCCGGGGCGGCGGTGCTGGGCATGACCGTGCTCGGTGAGCCCGCGACCGCCGCGCGGATCTTCTTCGTGGCGCTGCTGCTGGTGGCCGTGGTGGGGCTGAAGGCGACCTCGGGTCCCTGACCCCGCGCCGCCCGCCGGGCGGTCACGACCGCCCGGCCGCCGCGCTCAGAACCCCACGCCGCCCGCCGGGCCGCCCGGCCCGGTCGCTCCGCCGTCGCCGGTCGTCCCGCCGGTCCCGGTCGTGCCCCCGTCGCCGGTCGTGCCGCCCGCGCCCGTGGTGCCGCCCGTGCCCGTCGTTCCGCCGGCCCCGGTGGCGCCGCCGGTGTCCGTGCCGCCGCCCGTGCCGGTTCCGCCGGCGCCCGTCGTTCCGCCGGTTCCGGTGGTGCCGCCGGGGTCGGTCGGGCCGCCGGTGCCGGTGGTGCCGCCGTCGCTCTGGCCCTGGGTCTGCCCCTGGTCCTGCCCCTGGGTGCTCTGGTCGCCGGTCGTGCCGCCGTTGTCCTGGGCGCCGGTGGTGCCGGTCGGCTGGTCCGAGGGGCTCGTGGAGGGCTCCAGGGTCTGGTCGGCGCCGGCCTGGAGCTGGAGGTCGAAGTTCTTGATCGGCTTGCCCTGCAGCGCTTCCTTGGTGAACTGCGCCCAGATCTGCGCGGGCGCGCCGCCGCCGTTGACACGGGCCAGGCCCATCGCGCCGTACAGCGGCTTGTGGGCGGCCGTCACCGGGTCCTGGCCCATCACGGAGACCACCGTGGCGAGGTCGGGGGTGTAGCCCGCGAACCAGGCCGCCGTGTCCTCCTCCGCGGTGCCGGTCTTGCCGGCGGCCGGGCGGCCCGCGGCCAGGGCGCTGGTCGCCGTGCCGTTCTGGACGACGCTCTGCAGGACCGAGGTGGTGGTGTCGGCGGCCTCGCGGCTGACGGCCTGCTCGGTCTTCTGCTCGGGCAGCCCGCCGACGTCGTCGCCGTCCTTGGTGATCTTGTCGACCAGGGTGTACGTGCCGCGCTCGCCGTGGTTGGCGAGCGTCGCGTACGCCTCCGCCATGTCCAGGACGCTCGCGGTGGCCGTGCCGAGCGCGATGGACGGGTAGGGGTTCAGGTCCTTGGTGCCGGACGGGATGCCGAGGTCGACCGCGGTCTGCTTGATCCTGGCCGGGCCGACGTCCACGGCCATCTGCGCGTACACCGCGTTGACCGACTTGTCGGTGGCGTCGCGCACGGTGATGTCGCCGTAGGAGTGGCTGTCCTCGTTCTCGGGGGCGTACACGCCGCCGGACCAGCCCTGGACCGGACGCTTGTTGGTGCCGTCGTAGATCGTGTTGGGCGAGATGGGGCGGCCGTCCTGGGTCCGGGAGTTGTTCTCCACGGCGGAGGTGAACACGAACGGCTTGAAGGTGGAGCCCACCTGGAAGTCGCCGCGCGTGGCGTTGTTCGTGTACTGCTTCACGTAGTCGATGCCGCCGTACATGGCGAGGATCTTGCCGGTGTGCGGATCGACGGCCGCGCCGCCCGCGCGGACGTAGGTGTCGACCTTGCGGTTCTTCTTGTCCAGCTTGGACATCACCTGGTCGTTCACCGCGTTGACGAAGGCGTCCTGCTTGCTCTTCTGCAGGGTGGTGGTGATGCGGTAGCCGCCGGCGGCGAGCTGGTCCGCGTCGACGATCTTGTTCTCCTGCAGATAGTCCTTGATCGCGTCGAGGAGGTAGCCGCGCTGGCCGGACAGGCCGGTGGAGACGTTGGCCTCCTTGGGCATGGGGAACTTCATGCCGGCGCGCTGGGAGCTGCTGAGCCAGCCCTTCTTGACCATGCCGTCGAGGACGTAGTTCCAGCGGGCCTCGGCCGCGCCCTTGTTCTCCGGGTGCGCGACGACGTCGTACTCGCTGGGCGCGTTGAGCAGCGCGGCGAGGTAGGCGCCCTTGGCCGGGTCGAGGGACATGGCGTCCACGCCGTAGTAGGCGCGGGCGGCGGCCTGGATGCCGTAGGCGTTGCGGCCGAAGAAGCTGGTGTTGAGGTAGCCCTCGAGGATGTCGTTCTTGCTCTTCTCGCGGTCCAGCTTGATCGAGATGAAGAACTCCTTCACCTTGCGGGTGACGGTCTGTTCCTGGCCCAGGTAGTAGTTCTTGACGTACTGCTGGGTGATCGTGGAGCCGGACTGCTTGCCCTTGCCGGTGGCGGTGTTCCAGCCGGCGCGGACCATCGCCTTGGGGTCGACGGCGGACTCGGTGTAGAAGTCGCGGTCCTCGGCGGCGAGCACGGCGTGCTGGGCGTCCTTGGAGATCTGGGCGAGGCCGACGTTCTCGCGGTTGACCTTGCCGTCGCGGGCGATCTCGGTGCCGTCCGCGTACAGGTAGACATTGCTCTGCTTGGTCGCGAGCGCGTTGGCCGGCGGGATCTTCACCATGGAGTAGCCCAGCGCGAACAGGCCGATGAGCAGCAGGATCCCGACCACGAAGGTGCCGAGCACCATCCGCCAGGTGGGGAACAGCCGACGCCATCCCGTGCGCCTCGGCCGCTTCGCCTGCCCGCCGGACCCGGCCTGCGCGCTCGGAGCCGCGGGCTGCGGGGCCGTGGCGGCGGGCTGCGGGGCCATGGCGGCGGGGCGCGGTCTCGGGACCGTGGGTTGCGGTTTCGGGACCGTGGGCTGTGGGTCCGCGGCCGGGGGCTGCGCCTTGAGGGTCATGGTCTGTGGGTCCGTGGCCGCGGTCTGCGGCTTCAGCGTCATGGTGTGCGGGTCCGTGGCCGCGGTCTGCGGCTTCAGCGTCATGGTGTGCGGGTCCGTGGCCGCGGACTGCGCCTTCAGGGTCACCGTGTGCGGGTCGGTGGCCGCGGGCTGCGGTTTCGGGACCGTCGGCTGCGGGGCCGTGACCGAGGGTTGTGGTTCCGGTGCCGCGGGCTGCGGATCCGTCGCCGCAGGCTCCGGCTCCGTGCCCGCGGGCTCCGGCTCCCTGGCCGCGGGCTCCGGCTCCGTGGCCGAGGACTGCGGTTGCGGTTTCGGGACCGCGGGCTGCGGGTCCAAGGCCGCGGGCGGTGGCGGTTCTGTGGGCGCCCCGCCCTTGCTGCTCTGCTGCGGCTGCGGCTCGTCGCTCATCGTGGTGCCGGACTCCCGTTTCGCGTCGTACGTTCCCGTACGCCCTCATACGCCATGTGCGCCCCCTGATGAAGACTGTCGCACCAACCGTTCCGTTCCCGGTACGACGGACCTGCCGCAGCGGAAAAACGTGTGGTACGCCACTTCGTCCGCGCGCTAGGCTCCTGCGCTTCGCTCCGGAACGCGTCGAAGGAGGTTCTCCGTGGGGACAGGGCGGTTGTACGCCGCTGTCGCCGCCGGTGGTTTCCGGCGGTACGCGACCTACCGGACCGCGACCGCGGCGGGGGTGTTCACCAACACAGTCTTCGGATTGATCTTGGCATACACCTACCTCGCCCTGTGGCACGAACGGCCCCACCTCGGGGGGTACGACGAGGCTCAGGCGTTGACGTACGTATGGACCGGGCAGGCGCTGCTGATGACCGTCTCGGTGATGGGCGGCGGCTTCGAGGACGAACTGATCGAGCGCATCCGCACCGGCGACATCGCGATCGACCTGTACCGGCCCGCCGACCTCCAGCTGTGGTGGCTGGCGGGGGACCTGGGCCGGGCCCTGTTCCATCTGCTGGCGCGGGGAGCGATCCCCATGGCGGCCGGCGCGCTGCTCTTCCCGCTCGCCCTGCCCGGCAGTCCGGTGGTCTGGGTGGCCTTCCTGACCGCCGTCCTGCTGGGCACGGTGGTCAGCTTCGCGATCCGCTACCTGGTCGCGCTCAGCGCGTTCTGGCTGATGGACGGGGCGGGTGTGGCGCAGATCTCCTGGATCGTCGCCATGTTCTGTTCGGGGATGCTGCTGCCGCTGAACGTCTTCCCGGGTGTGCTCGGCGAGATCGTGCGCGCCCTGCCCTGGGCGTCGCTGATCCAGGCGCCGACGGACGTCCTGCTGGGCACGGCGGACCCGGCGGCGGTCTATGTCCGCCAGCTCGCCTGGGCCGCGGTGCTGCTGACGGCCGGGCGGATGCTCCAGTCCGCGGCGACGCGCCGGGTGGTGGTGCAGGGTGGCTGAGGAGACGTACGAGGAGGTGCGCGGGCAGCCGTACGGGCGGTCGTACGGGGACCGGCGCGGGCAGGCGTACGAGGGCGTGGACGCGGAGGCGGAGGTGGGAGCGGACGCCGACGCGGGCGCCTCCGCCGGCGAGGCCCCCGGGGACCAGGACCGGTGGCCGCTTCGGCCGGGCGGGAGGGCGTACGGCCGGGTACGCGAGGGCCTGCGCGCCTACCGGCTGATCACCGCGATGTGGATCCGCTCCACGATGGCCTACCGGGCCTCGTTCGTGATGACCACGCTCGGCAACCTCGTGGCCACCGCGCTGGACTTCGTCGCGATCCTGCTGATGTTCTCGCGGGTCGACGTCCTCGGCGGCTACCGGCTGCCCGAGGTCGCCTTCCTGTACGGACTGTCGTCGACCGCGTTCGGGCTCGCGGACCTCGCGATCGGCTCCATGGACCGGCTGGGGCGGCGGGTGCGCGACGGCACGCTGGACACCCTGCTGGTGCGCCCCGCGCCCGTGCTGGCACAGGTCGCCGCGGACCGCTTCGGGCTGCGCCGACTCGGCCGCGTCACCCAGGGGGCGTGCGTCCTCGGGTACGCGCTCGCCGTGCTCGACGTGGCCTGGACCCCGCTCAAGGTGGCGATGATCCCGCTCGCGCTGCTCAGCGGCGGCCTGATCTTCTGCGCGCTGTTCGTGGCGGGCGCGGCCTTCCAGTTCGTCGCGCAGGACGCCTCCGAGGTGCAGAACTCCTTCACCTACGGCGGTCAGACACTGCTGCAGTACCCGCCCACCGTCTTCGCGAAGGAACTGGTGCGCGGCGTGACCTTCGTACTGCCGCTCGCCTTCGTCAACTGGCTGCCCGCGCTGTACGTGCTGGGGCGGCCCTATCCGCTCGACCTGCCGGCCTGGGTCGCGTTCACCCCGCCGCTCGTCGCCGCGGGCTGCTGCGCGGCGGCGGGGCTGGCCTGGCGCGCGGGACTGCGTTCGTACCGGAGCACGGGGAGCTGAGGAAGTCATGGACGGTGGCCTGATGGAGGACGGCGGCTCGGTGCGGGACGGCGGCTTCATCGAACTGGACCGCGTGGAGAAGGTCTTCCGGGTGCGCAAGCGGACCGGTTTCCTCAGGAGCGAGCGGCGGCAGGTACGGGCCGTCGACGGGCTCTCCTTCACCGTGGCGCGCGGCGAGATGGTCGGCTACATCGGGCCGAACGGCGCCGGGAAGTCCACCACCATCAAGATGCTGACCGGGATCCTCACCCCGAGCGGCGGCCGGCTGCGGGTCGCCGGGATCGACCCCGCCCGCGAACGGCTGCGGCTCGCCCAGCGCATCGGGGTGGTGTTCGGTCAGCGGACGACCCTGTGGTGGGACCTGCCGCTGATCGACTCCTACCGGCTGATGCACCGGATGTACCGCATCCCGGACGGGCGGTACCGCCAGCGGCTGGACCGCCTCGTCGAACTCCTGGAGCTGGGCAGCCTGTTGGACGTTCCGGTACGGCAGCTGTCGCTGGGGCAGCGGATGCGCGGGGACATCGCGGCGGCGCTGCTGCACGACCCGGAGGTGCTCTACCTCGACGAGCCGACGATCGGCCTCGACGTGGTCTCCAAGGCCAAGGTGCGGGCGTTCCTGCGCGAGTTGAACGCCGACCGCGGCACGACGGTGCTGCTGACCACGCACGACCTCCAGGACATCGAGCAGCTGTGCTCGCGGGTGATGGTCATCGACCACGGGCGCCTGGTGTACGACGGTGCGCCGGCCGCGCTGCACGAGGTGGGCGACAGCGAGCGCACCCTCGTGGTCGACCTGGAGCGGGAGCTGCCGCCGATCGAGGCGCCGCCCGCGCGCGTGGTGCGGGTGGAGGGGCCGCGGCAGTGGCTCGCCTTCCCCGCGTCCCGGTCGGCGGCCCCGCTGGTGGCACGGATCGCGGCGGAGTATCCGCTGGTGGACCTGTCGGTGCGGGAGCCGGACATCGAGGAGGTCATCGCGCGGATGTACGCCGGGAGGACTTCGGCGTAGTCCGGCGCGCGGGGAACTCGTAGGCTGAAGCCCATGACCGACGCTGTGTCTTCCGGGGGACGTGACGATCAGCGGCTGACGCCGCGGGATTCCGGTTCCCCCGCACCGGATCTCCGTGCCTCCGACGCCGACCGTGAGCGGGTCGCCG
Organism: Streptomyces sp. NPDC001222; assembly: GCF_042896945.1. Taxonomy (NCBI): domain Bacteria; kingdom Bacillati; phylum Actinomycetota; class Actinomycetes; order Kitasatosporales; family Streptomycetaceae; genus Streptomyces; species Streptomyces sp. NPDC001222. The sequence continues at coordinate 196,788 of NZ_JBIAXT010000009.1, read as the reverse complement.
AGGTCCTGCGGGACGCCCTCGCGGAGGGCCGTCTCGACATGGAGGAGTTCGAGGAGCGGCTGGAGGCGACCTACCGGGCGCGGACGTACCGCGAACTGGCGCCGATCACCCGGGACCTGCCGGCCGCGGGCGTCGAGGGCCCGCCGGTGTCCCTGGTCAAGGAGCCCGTGGTGAGCGGGAGTTGGCGGGACCGGATCGTCGGCGGCGAGGGGTCGTCCTCGTGGGCGGTCGCCGTCATGTCGGGGTTCCAGCGCAAGGGGCGCTGGACGGCGCCCCGGCGGTTCAACTGCTTCGCCTTCTGGGGCGGCGGCGAGATCGATCTGCGCGAGGCGTACTTCGCGGACCGCGAGATCGAGATCAACTGCGTGGCGATCATGGGCGGGATGAATGTGATCGTGCCGCCCGGCGTCGAGGTGGTCGTGCGCGGCATCGGGATCATGGGGGGCTTCGACCACCGCGAGGAGGGCACGCCCGGCGATCCCGGCGCGCCACGTGTGATCGTCACCGGGTTCGCCTTCTGGGGCGGGGTCGGCGTCGAGCGCAGGCTGACCCGGGCGGAGCGGCAGCGGCTGAAGGAGGAGCGGCGCCAGGAGAAGCTGGACCGCAAGGCCGCACGCAGGGAGCTGAAGGACTCCCGGGGCGGGGAACGCGGGGCCTTGGCGGGCCTGGACGGGCTGCTCGACGCCCGTGAGGCCCTGGAGCAGCACCGCGAGGCGATGGAGGAGCACCGCGAACTGCTCCGCGAACGCCGCGAGGAGCGCCGCGAGCGCTACGAGGAGCGTCGGGAGGAGCGCCGCGAGCGCCATGAGGAGCGCCGGGAGGGCCGCCGCGGGCATCGCGACCGCCGCCGCTACGGGGACTACTGAGGGCTGCTGAGGGCTGCCGAACGGGCTCGGCGGGATTCCTGAACGAGCCCGCCCGACGGGGAAGTGCCGAATGGGTCCCGACGGGAAGTGCGGAACCGGCCCGCGTCGGGAGGTGCTGGACCGGCCCGCGTCGGGAGGTGCTGGACCGGCCCGCGTCGGGACGTGCTGGACCGGCCCGCGTCGGGAGGTGCTGGACCGGCCCGCGTCGGGAGGTGCTGGACCGGCCCGCGTCGGGAGGTGCTGGACCGGCCCGCGTCGGGACGTGCTGGACCGGCCCGCGACGGGACGTGCTGGACCGGCCCCCGACGGGACGTGCGGAACCGGCCCCCGACGGGACGTGCGGAACCGGCCCGCGACGGCGACTGCCGAACCGGCCCGCGGTCTCGCGGCCGTCGGGCCGGCCGCCGTCACAGCCGCGCCGGTACCGCGCCCTTCAGTGAGGTCAGGTCGAAGACCTCCGCCATCCTGGCGAAGCCCTGGTCGCTGGGGTGGAGGTGGTCGCCCGAGTCGTAGTCGGCGCGCAGTCGGCGCGGGTCGTACGGGTCGCGCAGCGCCTGGTCGAAGTCGACGACCGCGTCGTACACCGTGCCCGAGCGGATCTGCGCGTTGACGGCCTGCCGCACCCGCTCGCGGTCGGCCCGGTAGCCCCGGTGGCCCTGGAACGGCATCAGTGTCGCCCCGACGACCTTCAGCCCGTGCGCGTGCGCCCGGCGGACCAGGGTGCGCAGGCCCGCCGTGATCCGGTCGGGGTCGGCGTGCCCGGGGTCGCGCAGGATGTCGTTGACGCCGAGGTCGACGACGACGGCCCTGACGCTCGTACGGTCCAGCACATCGCGGTCGAGGCGGCTGAGGGCGCTCGGGTTGTCGGCGGGCCGGCCGAGACCGCCGTCGGCCAGCACCCGGTTGCCGCTGATCCCCTGGTTGACCACGCTGTAGCGGGGCACGTCCCCGGATCCGGCGGCCCGGCGCAGCCGCTCGGCGAGCACGTCCGTCCAGCGGTGGTCGGCGTTCGTGGTGGAGGTCATGCCGTCGGTGATCGAGTCGCCGAGCGCGACCACGGTCCCGACCGCCTGGTCGCTGAGCACGTCCAGCGCGGTCAGATAGCGCCAGGACGGGCTCTGCCCGGTGTACGGGGCCCCGCTCATGTCCTCCGTGCGGTCGCCCTGTGCGACGTAGGAGATCTGGCGGGCGTGCCGGTGGTAGGTGACCGGGCCCGACGGGATGGGGGAGTACGTGGTCACGAGGACGTCCGCGTCGTGCGGGACGGCGATGCGCACGGCGTCGCTGACCGTCTGCCGGCCGGCGGGCACGACGACCGAGACGGCGCCGCCGAAGGTGAGCCGGCGCATGGTGCCGGACGCCGCGGCCGGGCCGCCCGCCGCGGCGAGGGCGATCGAGGCGTGTGTGACGGTCAGCGGCTGCCGTCCGTAGAGATTGGACAGCGTGATACGGGCACTCGTACCGCCGACGTCGGTGTGGACGACGTTGCGTACGGACCGTCTCGCCATCCCGCTCCTGCCGGTGCCGGGTTCGGCGCCGGAGGGCGAGGTCGACCAGGTGCCCACCCAGGCGCCGACGGAGGCGGGAGCGGCGGAGCCCGGCGGGGCCTGCCGGGCGGCGGTGAGGGTGCCGCGGCTGTCGCCGTCATCGGCCGCGGCGCCGATGTATATGGCGGCGGACAGGGCCACGATCACGGTGGTGATCGCGGACAGCAGGGCATAACCGTGACGTTTGGTCATGCGGCGCTTGTCTCCTCGGACGAGCGGAGCCCGAGACTCCGGTGCTGATCACCCTCATGATGCGTCATGAGGCGGGAGAGAACGATGGGGCCCCTGTTGAGCCCCGAGAGGAACGATCCCTGAGAGGAACCCTGACGAGACCCTGAAAAGCCCCCGAGACTTCTCCGAGCGGACAGACGCCGGGAACTCTCGTTCCGTTCCAGGAGTCGGTCAGGAAGGGACAATGTGTAACGGAGGACACGATCGGGTGGAGCGGATGGAACGCACGAAACCGGGCGACTCGGCGGACGCGGGGCGGCCCATGGGCGGCGGAGGTTCCTCCGACGCCGGACCGTCCGTCGGCACGGCCGCCGCGGCGAGGTCCGCGGACGCCGGGGGCCTGGCCGGTGTCCCGAGCCGGGCGATGACCTCCTTCAGCGCCGCCGACGAGGAGAAGCGCCGGGGCGTGCGCCGGATGAAGAGTACGGCGACCGGGCTGCTGCTGCTCGTGGCGCTCGTCTACACCCTCGCCACCTGGGCGCGGCACTCCGGCGCGGGCCCCTGGGCCGCGTATGTGGCGGCGGCCGCCGAGGCCGGCATGGTCGGCGCGCTCGCCGACTGGTTCGCGGTCACCGCGCTCTTCCGGCACCCGCTCGGCCTGCCCATCCCGCACACGGCGATCATCCCGAACAAGAAGGACCAGCTCGGTGTCTCGCTGGGCGAGTTCGTCGGTGAGAACTTCCTCTCCGAGGAGGTCGTACGGCAGCGGCTGCGCGCCGTCGGCATCAGCAGCCGCCTGGGCGCGTGGCTCGCCCGCCCGGAGAACGCGGACCGGGTCACGGCCGAGCTGGCGACGGCCCTGCGCGGGGCCCTGACCGTGCTGCGGGACTCCGACGTCCAGGCGGTGGTCGGCGAGGCCATCACCCGCCGTGCCGACGCCCAGGAGATCGCGCCCGGCCTCGGCAAGATGCTGGATCGGGTCGTCGCGGACGGCGGCCACAGACGGTTCGTGGACCTGGTCTGCTTCCGTGCCCACGACTGGCTCGTGCTGCACGACGACCAGGTGATGGCCGCGGTCCAGGGCGGCGCCCCCGGCTGGACCCCCCGGTTCGTGGACAAGAAGGTCGGCGAGCGGGTCTACAGGGAGCTGCTGCGGTTCGTCACCGAGATGCGCGACTCGCCCTCGCACCCGGCGCGCGGCGCCCTGGACCGGTTCCTCGCCGACTTCGCCTCGGACCTGCAGTCCGACACCGACACCCGGGCGCGGGTGGAGCGGCTCAAGGGCGAGGCGCTGGGCCGCGGCGAGGTCCAGGATCTGATCGCCTCCGCCTGGACCGCCGTCCGCTCCATGATCGTCTCTGCCGCGCAGGACGAGCGGAGCGAGCTGCGGGTGAGGGTGCGGGCGTCGCTGCTGTCGCTGGGCGCCCGTATGGCGGACGACCCGAGGACCCAGTCCAAGGTGGACCGGTGGGTGGAGGGTGCGGCGGTGCATGTCGTGACGACGTACCGCAAGGAGATCACCTCCCTCATCACGGACACGGTCGCGAGCTGGGACGCCGGGCACACGACGCGGAAGATCGAGGCGCACATCGGCCGGGACCTGCAGTTCATCCGCATCAACGGCACGGTGGTGGGCTCGCTCGCGGGACTGCTGATCTACACGGTGTCGCGGGTGCTCGGGGGGTGAGCCGGGCGACGGTGCACGGCGCCCGGGGATGAGCCGCCCGGCCGGCGCCGCGGGGACCCCTGGCGTAAGGCACTGGTGAGCGGGCACTCGGGCCCCGTGCGGCGTCAGCCGGCGTCACAAGGAGGCAACCATGTCCCTCACCGCGCCACAGCCCGGCACGGTCACCACTGCGATTCCCGCTCGACTCGATCGCCTGCCCTGGTCGCGCTGGCACTGGACGATCGTGATCGGACTCGGCACGGTATGGATCCTCGACGGCCTGGAGGTCACGGTCGTCGGCAACATCGCCAGCCGGCTGTCGGAGCCCGGCAGCGGACTGGCGATCAGCTCCGGCCAGATCACCGGCATGGCGGCGGCGCTGTATGTGGCGGGCGCCTGCGTCGGCGCCCTGTTCTGGGGCCGCCTCACCGACCGCTACGGCCGCAAGCAGCTGTTCATGATCACCCTCGCGGTCTATCTCGCGGCCACCGCCCTGACGGCGGTCTCCTTCCAGCCCTGGTGGTTCTTCGTCTTCCGCTTTCTCACCGGTTTCGGCATCGGCGGTGAGTACGCGGCCATCAACTCCGCGATCGACGAGCTGATCCCGGCGTACTACCGCGGCCGCGTCGACCTGATCATCAACGGCAGCTTCTGGGTGGGCGCGGTCGGCGGCTCGCTGCTGTCGATCGTCGCGCTGAACACGAGCATCCTGGCCAAGGACGTGGGCTGGCGGCTGACGTTCGCGCTGGGCGTCGTCCTCGGCCTGGTCATACTCCTGGTGCGGCGGCACGTGCCCGAGAGCCCGCGCTGGCTGCTGATCCACGGCAGGGAGCAGGAGGCGGAACAGGTGGTGTCCGCCATCGAACGGCAGGTCGAGGCGGAGAAGGGCGAGCCGCTGCCCCCGCCCGGGAGCGAGCTCACCATCCACCAGCGCAAGAGCATCAGCTTCCTCGACATCGCCCGCACGGTCTTCTCCCGGTACCGCAAGCGCGCCGCCCTCGGCTTCTCCCTCTTCATCGGCCAGGCGTTCCTCTACAACGCCATCACCTTCGGCTTCGGCGCGATCCTCACCAAGTTCTTCCACGTTCCGGCCGATCACACCGGCTACTACTTCGCCGTCATCGCGATCGGCAACTTCTTCGGCCCGCTGCTGCTCGGCAAGCTCTTCGACACGGTCGGCCGCCGGGTGATGATCTCCTCGACGTATCTGCTGTCCGGGCTGCTCCTCTTCGTGACGGCCTGGCTGTTCGGCCGGGGTTCGCTGACCGCGGGCACCCTGACGGCCTGCTGGTGCGTGGTGCTCTTCTTCGCCTCGGCGGGCGCCTCCAGCGCCTATCTGACGGTCTCCGAGGTGTTCCCGATGGAGACCCGGGCCATGTCCATCGCCTTCTTCTACGCCATCGGCACCGCGACCGGCGGCATCAGCGGCCCCCTGCTGTTCGCGGACCTCACCAACACCGGCAAGGTCGGCGACACCGTCCTCGCCTTCCAGATCGGAGCGGGCCTGATGTGCGCGGCGGGCCTGGTCGCGGCCCTGCTCGCGGTACGCGCGGAACGCCGCTCGCTGGAGGACATCGCCCTGCCGCTGACGGCGGTGCCCCAAACGGCGAGCGCCAAGGCGACCCCGTAGGCGCCCGTACGAGGGGAACGGCCCCCGGAGTCCGGGGACGCCGAGGCGGATGAGTACGGGTACCTGAGTACCCGTACTCTGTCGGCTCCGTCGCGGCGCCGGAATCCTCGTACGCATGACCGAGAAGCTGCTCCGCCCCATGCGAACGCGCCGCCTGTCCGTGCGCTGGCTGATCCGCCTGCTCGGTACGGCCCTCGCCGCCGTGGCGTATCTGCTCTGCCTGCCGTGGGACCTGCGCAACCGGCCCACGACCCCGGGCGCCACCGAGGAGACGACCCCCGTGACAGCGGTCGGCGTCGCTCTTCTCGGGCTCGCCCTGCTGCTCCTCGCCGCCTACTTCGGCCATTGGGACCGGCTCGGCTGGGCGGTGCTGCTGGTAGCGGCACCCCCGGCCGCCCTGATGCAGGTCTCCTTCCGCACCCACCCGGAACTCGACGCCTCGGCCTGGCCGCTGGCCTGGGGGTTCTTCACCCTGCTGATCGCCGCCGGGGTACTGACTGCGGCCTCGGTGGCGCGGGCCCTGAGGGGTGAGTGGGCCAGGGAGGACCTGACTCTCGGCGACCCGCTGTGAAGCCCGGTGCTGTGGCCGGGAAGGTTTGCCGGACCTCGCGAGCCGGTGAACCTTTCCGGTCGCAGCGCTAGGCTCCCGTGGTGGACCCGGGGCGCACGATCATCAACACGGTGACGACGGCCCACAGCAGGTTGAAGATCCCGGTCGCCATGGCGAGCCGCACGGTGGCCCGCTCGCCGACGGTCCCCGCGTCGACGCCTTCGAGGATCGCCTCCTGCCTGGGCAGCACCAGCGCGGCGAGGACGACCGCGGCGAGCACGGTGAGCACGATCGACGTGCTCAGCCAGGCGCTGCCCAGCACGCCCATGTTCTGCGCGGTGGCGAACCCGAACACCGGGACGACGACGCCGACGACGGCGTAGCTCCGGCATATGCGGTGGAGCAGCCCGAGGTGGTGCCGGGCCTCGCCGGGCTCGGCGAGTGCCTTGCGCGCGGTGGGCGGGAACAGACTCGCGGCGACGGTGACGGGCCCGATGGCGACGATCGCGGCGAGGACATGGACGGCGAGAAGGAACTTGGTCACGGACCGAGGCTAGGGGCCGGTCCGATCTCCAGACCAGTGGCGAAACTGTCACCCCTCAACAGATTCCGGCCACGACCCGGATGACCGTACGGATGGCTGCCGACCTGCGCACATTCCCCGACCCGCTTCCACACCCGTCTTGGCACGAACCGGTCGTACCCCTACTCTCTCGCCATGCACACCGTGGCGGTCCTGGCCCTCGACCAGGTGATCCCCTTCGACCTCTCGGCCCCGATCGAGGTCTTCTCGCGCACCCGGCTGCCCGACGGCCGCTCCGCGTACCGGGTGCGGATCTGCGCACCGCAGGAGGAGGTCGACGCGGGGGCGTTCCGGATCCGGGCCCCGTACGGGCTGGAGGCACTGGCGGAGGCCGACACGATCATCCTGCCGGGCACGGCGACCCCGACCCTGCCGCTGCCGCCGGACGTCAAGGAGGCCCTGTGCGCGGCCGCGGCCAACGGCACCCGAATCGCCTCCGTGTGCGCGGGCGCGTTCGTGCTCGCGGCCACGGGCCTGCTGGACGGGCGGCGGGCGACCACGCACTGGGTCGCGGCGCCCCTGCTCGCCGAGTGCCATCCCGAGGTGACGGTCGACCCGGATGTGCTCTACGTCGACGAGGGCCAGTTCCTCACCTCGGCGGGCGCGGCCGCTGCGCTCGACCTGTGCCTGCACATGATCCGCAAGGATCATGGCTCGGCGGTCGCGGCGGACGCGGCCCGGCTGTCGGTGATGCCGCTCGAACGGGAGGGCGGCCAAGCCCAGTTCATCGTCCACGCCCGGCCGCCGGCCCCCGTCGGGAACACCCTGGAGCCGCTGCTGCGCTGGCTGGAGGACAACGCCGACCGGGACCTCACCCTGGACGACATCGCGGCCCACGCGGGCATGAGCGCCCGCACCCTGAACCGCCGCTTCCGCGAACAGGCCGGCACCACGCCCCTGCAGTGGCTGCACCGGGCCCGCATCCGGCACGCGCAGTACCTCCTGGAGACCACGTCGTACCCGGTCGAACGCATCGCGACCCAGGCGGGCTTCGGCTCCCCGACAGCCTTCCGGGACCGCTTCAAACGCGTGGTGGGCACCAGCCCGTACGCCTACCGGAAGGCCTTCCAGGGCGCAGGGGGCCCGGGCGACGCCCGCCCGAGGGCGGGCACCGGGGGCGAGGCGGCCTGAGGGGCGGCCGGTTGCGTGAACGCCCGCCGGTGTACTGAGCACTGGCGGGCGTCCTGAGGAGATCGGAGGTCAGCCGCGCCGGTCCGCCACGGCCCACGACGCCAGGGCCACGGCACCCGCCACGCCGAACACGGCCGGCCAGGCGCCCACCTTCTTGGCCAGGGGGTGCGACCCGGCGAACGCGGCGACATATGCGGCGGTCAGCGCACCGGCCGCCGGGCCCCCGGCCTGCTGCCGCCACCGCTGTGCGGCCGTGGCCCCCGCGACGGCCAGCACGGCCCCGCCGAGCTGGCGCTTCTTGCTCCAGCGGGCGACTCCGTACCCGCCGACGAGCCCACTCGCGGCCACCAGGGCCGTAGGAACCTTTGCCATCGCTGCTGCCGCCTTCCGCTGGTACGACTCCGAGCCGGGCCGGCGGCCATGTCCCCGACCGCGCATCCCGGCCCGACGAGGCTAACTCCGCATGTTGATCAACCACGTCGCCGGGGTGCCCGGCCGAGCCGCGCCGCCCCGTACACAGACGTGACGGGTCCACTGGAGGCGTGGCGCAGGTCACACCCTCTCCCCCGCCCTGGCTGTCACATCGTGTCGTCTCGTTCCGTCAGTGCTGTGTAACGGTCACCACGGCCAGGAAACAAGGAGATCACCATGGAAGCTCGTCTCAACTTCTTCGGTAACGGCGTCGGCGCCAAGTTCCTCCGGCACATCAACTCGGCGGGGAAGGTCATCTCCGACTCGACCCTGCCGGCGGCGACCCAGGAGCTGGTGAAGATCCGCGCCAGCCAGATCAACGGCTGCGGCTTCTGCACCGACATGCACACCAAGGACGCCGTGGCCGCGGGGGAGACCCACCAGCGCCTTCACCTGGTCGCCGCCTGGAGGGAGGCCACGGTCTTCACGGACGCCGAGCGCGCCGCCCTGGAACTGGCCGAGCAAGGCACCCGTGTCGCCGACGCGGCGGGCGGCGTCCCCGACGAGGTCTGGGCGAACGCCGCCAAGTACTACGACGAGGACCAGCTCGCCGCGCTGGTCGGAATCATCGCCCTGATCAACGCGTACAACCGCATCAACGTGCTCGTCCAGCAGCCCGCGGGCGACTACCAGCCGGGCCAGTTCGGCTGAGGACGCCTCAGGGCCCGGAGGCCGCACAGGGTGCCGAGGTGCCGCCCTCGAGCGGCACCGCCTCCGGGCCTTGTCAGGCGGGCGTGGCCTCGAGCCTTCTGGTGACGGTGGCGGTTGGCTGTAGCTGTGCAAGCGGCGCTGATGAACCGGTGCTTCGGGGTCAGTTCAGGGCTTTGCCCACCTCGTAGATGGTGGGCCTGTCCTCGGGAGCGTGGCTGAGCATGGCGTCGATCAGTTCGGAGATCCGGCCGCCAGCCGTTCAGAACAGCCTGTACGACATCGCAGCCGAGTTGGCACGCCTCACCGGCTGGACGTACTTCGACGCCCGCCAGTACAACCAGGCTCGTGTGTACTTCACCGAGGCGTTGGAACTGGCCAAGGAGATCGACGACCGGCAGTTCATGGCCAACGTCCTCGCCTGCATGAGCTTGCAGGCCACCTACCAGGACAAGCCCGCGGATTCCCTGGCACTCGTGACTGCGGCCCAGGATCAAGCTCGTTCGGCCCGCGCTACCACCCCGCGCGTCCTGTCGATGCTGTCCATGCGCGAAGCCTTCGCCCATGCCGCTCTCGGAAGCCGGGACGCCACTCACCGGGCCATCACGGAAGCGCACGCCCACTTCGGGCAGATCAGGGCCAGCGACCCGGACCCGTCATGGGTGATCTACTTCGATGAGCCGAAGCTCATCGTGGACACGGGCATTGCCCACGGCCGACTGGGCGAAGCAGCGACCGCCGAACCTCTGATCGCGGATGCCTTACGGCGGGAGGAGCGCACCAACCATCGAGGCCGCGCATTTCACTCGTTCTGGCTGGCGCGGACACAGTTGGACCAAGGCAAGCTTGATCAGGCGTGCCACACGGCCACGCAAGCTCTTGAGCCTGCGTCGGTAGTGGCTTCCGAGCGAGTGTCCGGCCACCTCAGGGAGTTCTACGACCAGTTGGAACCGCACAGGCGGGAGCCCGTAGCCCTGGCTTTCGAGGCGCGGCTACGGGAACTCCTCCCCCCGGTCAGCGGATCGCTTCATCCATGAGCAGGTAGAGCAAGCCGACGAGTGAGCCACTGCTTACGATCTCGCGGCGGTCGATCATGCTCCGTACCTCCGAGAGGGGGATCCACTCGATGCGGTCGGACTCGTTCTTCTCCGTGGGCGGCCCGGAGTAGGTCGCGCCGTCCACACGGAAGACGTGGTGCTGTGAGTCGGTGATTCCGTTGGCCGGCTCGGCGTAGATCAGGGGCTTGATGGGGCCCGGGCGCCAGCCCGTTTCCTCAAGGACTTCGCGGGCCGCCGCCTCTTCTGGGGTCTCGCCCTCCTCGACCAGGCCCATGGGTAGCTCCCAGGCCCACGAGTCCGTGATGAAGCGGTGCCGCCACATCATCAGGACCTCTTGGCGGTCATTCACCACGGCGGCAACGGCCAGGTGCCGGAGGCGAACGACGTGGTACTCCCACCTGCGCCCGTCAGGCTGCTGGACGTCGACCAGACACAGATTCAACCACTTGTTGGTGTAGATCTGTCGCTCACCGTGGGTCTTCCACTCCATACCTGTGGCCCCTCTCGATCGGTCTCCAGGATCTCAGACCGGCCGGGAGGCCGACATGCGTTCCCTCCGTTTCGCGTCATCCTGACGAGATGGGGCATTGGCGAGGACAGGGTATGAACACCGTGTCATCGGCAGATTGCCTCCGCGCTCGCTCGGGAACTTTTCGAGTGATGTCGTCATCTGGCGGCGATGGCCGAGTACGTCCACACATCGGCGGGAAGCTCGTGCTGGAGATCCCAGGTGATCGCCATCGGCTTGCTGCCGGTGTGCGACTTGTAGGTGGCCGGCCCTAGGAGCATCCAGGGTTCGGACTTGCCGATGCTGTTGTTCTTGTAACGACGCAGGAAGAGCAGAACGTGGCTGCCCTCGTGTGCGTGCCGCCGATAACGCAAGCCCGTCGGGGAGTTCTCCGGTGTCGTGCCCTGTGACTCCCAGTGGAACCGGGTCGGGGTGAGCGCGTAGTCCTTGTAGCGGACGCTGGGTGAGAAGTCCCGCTCGTTCTTCTCCTGGGTGATGAGAAGAGCGTCGGTCTTGATTTCCTCGACCCAGGTCACTCCCTGGCTGAAGACGCCGGGCATCTGGCCGCCCAGACGCGCCACTCCGAGGGCCGCCAGGATCTCGGAGCGGTTGTAAGCGCTGTGGATCTTAAGCGGGAGGTGACTGAGGCCCCCCTCCAGCGAGATGGGGAAGTGGTCGGTCCGGTCGAGGACATACGACAGCACCTGCCGCAGCTCATCGCGCAACACGCACTGGCCGCGCAGCGACTCAAGGCCTTCGCGGTAGCTGGAGAAGCCGCCTGCCTTGTCCCACAGGTTGAAGAACAGCATGCGGGCGTACACCTGGTCGGCGGGCGAGAGCGCATCGTAATCAGGGGCGTCGTCCGCGAGGAGGCGTAGATATGCGTGGGCCCGCTCGGGGTCGTCCACATGGAGGAAGGCATGGACGCGCTTGAGGAGTTCCTCTTCGCCCGGCGCCTCGGCTTCCTTGACGAGCCCAGCTCTGCGCAGGACTGCGGTCCAGGAGTTCTTGTTCTTGTAGAGCTCCTTGATCTCCCGCCTGCTCTCGTGCAGGTACGCAGCCAGCTGGGGCGTGCTGTAGTCCCTGACCTCCTTCGCCAGGGTGTTGATCGTGGCGTTGAGCTGTGTACGGATGTTGTTCAGGACGAGGTCTTTGGACTTGCCTTCCAGGAGGATCTGGCAGCCAGAGGGCAGGTGGGGGAAGTCGCGCTCGATGCTGTCGACTAGGCGGTTGCGAGAAAGGTTGGTCAGCGCCCGGAACTGCTCCTCGAAGCGGAACTCCGCCCGATGCTGGCCAATGAAGTCCAGTACGGTCAGGACCGGCTTGTACGGCGTTCGGCGCAGCCCGCGTCCCAGTTGCTGGAGGAAGACGGTCGCGCTGTTCGTGGGGCGCAGGAGCAGCAGGGTGTCGACATCCGGGATGTCCAGCCCCTCGTTGAACAGGTCGACGGTGAAGATCACCTGGATCCGACCGGTCTTGAGGTCGTTCAGCGTGCGTTCGCGCTCGGCGGCAGTCGAGTCGCTATCGAGCGCTGCTGCCTGGAATCCCACCTCGCGGAAGCGTTCCGCCATGAAGTGGGCGTGCTTCTTGCTCACGCAGAAGCCCAAGGCGCGCATCGCGGCCGGGTTGGAGATCTTGTCCCTGACTTGCTTGATGACGATGAGAGCCCGGGCGTGGCTCGCCGTGTAGAGGTTGGCGAGTTCATCTCGGTCGTAGGAACCCGCTCGCCAGTTGAGCTGGGAGAGGTCAGTTCCGTCTGGGACAGCGAAGTAGTGGAAAGGGCTCAGCAGATCGTTTTCGAGGGCTTCCCAGAGTCGCATCTCGGCGGCGGTTCTGCCTCCGAAGAACTCGTCCTGCACATTGCGCCCGTCCATGCGCTCCGGCGTCGCGGTGAGGCCGAGCAACTCGGTCGGTGCGAAGTGCTCAAGGACGCGGCGATAGGTGCTGGCCGTGGCGTGGTGGAACTCGTCGATGACGATGATGTCGAAGTGGCCCGGATCAAACTTTTCCAGCCGCTGGAGGTTGAGGGATTGGACGCTGGCGAAGACATGCGTCCACTCGCGGGGCTCCTGCCCGTTGTAGAGCAGCTCACCAAAGGAGGCGTCGCCGAGCACCTCCTGGTATGTGCGCAGGGACTGCTTGAGGATTTCCTTGCGGTGTGCGACGAAGAGCAGCCGGGGGAGCTCCCCGCCACGACGGTCACGCAGATTGCGATAGTCCAGGGCCGCCATGACGGTCTTGCCGGTGCCGGTCGCGGCGACGAGGAGGTTCTCGTGATGGCCGCGGATCTCACGCTCGACTCGTAGACGCTCCAGCATGTCCCGCTGATGCGGGAAGGGCTGCACTTCGAGCCCCGAGATGTTGATCTTTAGCTCGTTGCCGGATCCCTTGCCGCCCGCCTGGGCCAACGCGTCAGCGAGCCGATCCCCGTCGTTGTCGGGGTCGTACGATTCAAAGGCAGGGTCGTCCCAATACGCGTCGAATGTCGCCTCGAACTTATCGATGACTCTGGGGGTGGCGACGGACGACAGTCGTACGTTCCACTCCAAACCGTCGAGCAGTGCGGCCTTCGACAGGTTGGAGCTGCCTACGTAAGCGGTATCGAAGCCGGTTTTACGGCGGAACAGCCATGCTTTCGCGTGGAGGCGCGTCGATCGGATCTCGTAGTTGATCTTTACCTCGGCGTTGAATTCCCGGACCAGGCGGTCCAACGCATACCGATCAGTGGCGCCGATGTAGGTGGTTGTGATGACGCGGATCGGGACGTTTCGCTCTTTCGCCGCGCGCAGTGCGTCCTCAAGCACCCGTATGCCGTGCCACTTCACGAACGCGCACAGCAGGTCGATGCGGTCTGCCGTGGCGAGCTCGGCGCGCAATTCGGCACCCAGATTGGGGTCGTCCGGCGCGTTGGTGATCAACGCCGTTTCCGACAGAGGCGTCAAAGGGCGGATCGCGTAGACGCCGGGCGCTTCCTGCTCGGCGAGAGCGAGTAGTTGCCGTGGGCCGTCGACGATGGAGTCGAGGGGGTTCGCGTCCAGATCGGGTGCATTGGCAGTCAGCGCCCGCATGATCCGGTTGGCAGCGGCCACCTGATCCTTGTGCGGCATCTGACTCAGCCGGTGGCCCACAACCGCGCCGATATGCCTGGCCAGCACATGAGGGGTCGACTCTTCGCTGACCTCGGCGTCGATGGCCTTCCAGCCCGCCGCTTCGAGCCCCTCTATGCGATGGCGTAGGTCTTCCGTGAGCAGCTGCTCATAGACACCCGCGATGGGTTGTGTCATGTCCCCCGACTCCATCACGACTGCTCCTTCGATCCCTCGTGGGCCCTCGAACGCAACCCTTCGCGCCCTGCGGATCTGTTCTAACAGCAGTCACTGACAATCGAATGCCATGTGATGGAAGTTTGTTATTTTCTGACAGTCGATGGGGCGCCGCCCTCGCGGTGGCGTCGAGGCTTACGCCTCAACGCCGTGGCACCCCTCATAAATCCGCTCCGACCCGCACCAGCACGAGCCCCCCTGCTCCGGCGGCCAAGCAACAGCCCGCCCCCGGGCCGCCAGTGTCGTTGCGTACTGGGGGAGCAGGGTCGTGTCCGCCGGGGTGGTGCCCTCCGAGGCTGCGAAGGCCTCGTAGGACGGGACCGTGCCGGTCACGATGCCCAGGTTCGGGGTACCCGAGGCGGACAGTTCCCTCAGGGAGCGCTCTATCGTCGCCTGGTGGTCCGGGTGGGAGGTGTACTCGGTGGCGAGCGACGGGTACGCCGACACCAGTTCCTGGAGTTCGGGGGCCGGCCAGTGCAGGACCGCGACCGGGAACGGGCGGGACAGGGCCTCCCGGTATGCGCCCAGCTCCGCCCGCAGGCGGCCGATCTCGGCCTGGAGCTCCGCCGGGTTGTCCGAGCCCAGGGACCAGATGCGCTTCGGGTCGTGGAGCTCGTCCAGGGACACCGGGGAGGAGTGGAGGGTGTCGGCCAGCGTGTCCCAGTCGTCATGGGGCGCGCCCAGCATGCGGCGGACCCGGTGGCGGCCGTAGAGGAGCGGGTGCGTGGACTGCGGGGGCTCCGCGGTGTCCCCGAGCAGGAGCCGCAGCCCCTGGGTGAACGTCGCCTCCGCCGACTCCAGCTCGTCGTGCGACTCGAGCGACTCCGCGACGATCAGCCAGGGCGCCGGGTGACGGGTGGTGGACGCGCGGATTCCGTCGATGATCGCCCGGGCCTCCGCCTCGTGGTCGTACTCCCACAGGTTCGACGCCTTCAGGGCGCGGACCAGGTGGGGGTTCTCCAGGGGGTCGGAGGACGACAGCAGGCGGTCGTACAGCGCGGTGGCGCCGGGGCGGTCACCGGCCAGTTCCCGGTGGGCCGCGGCCTGCAGCAGCAGGTGTTCCGCGTCCTCGGGGTACAGGCCGGCAGCCCGCTCCAGGCGTGCTGCTTCGGCGTTGTGGTCGACGTTCTCGGCAGGCGTGTCGGGGCGCATGGGGGACACCGTACTGCCGACGACCGACAAACGAGAGAGATTCCCAGGCCAGGGGTCGTTAAGGGTTTCCCGTACGGTGTCGGGGGAGACCCCCGTGTGAGAGGGCGGCCCGTGTGCGGGTGAAGGGGCCGGCGGGACGGGCGGCTGGGACGGCCTCGGCAGCCGGGTTCACGCCACCACCCCGTCCACCTGCAGCGTCTGCACCGCCCCCGCCGCGATTGTTGTTCGGGACCTCGAACGTCGGGGTGAGTGCGGGACAGGACGTTTTCGTCGCCCGGTCGGGAACCTCATGTCTTGCTCAGAACCTCCGGCGGGCTCGTCGCCCGGCAGTACCGTGCCCGGGACTCAGAACGCAGGGGGAACCGGTCATGATCTCTACGAGTAAGGCCGCTGCGCGCCCGCGGGCCCGGCTCGCCGCGGGCGCCGTGACGGCGGCGCTGCTTGGGCTCGTCTCGTGCACGGCATCCGAGGGCCATGGGGCCGCAGCGTCCGGCGCGGCTTCGCCGGGTGCGTCCCGGGCGGCTGCCCGGTCCGCCGAACAGAGGCTCAGCGAGAAGCGGTTCGAGGAGAAGAGGCTCGGTGAGCAGGCTGAGGCCGTGCTCGGCGGGTTCGGTGGCGGGGGGATGGTCGAGGCCGGGACGGAGCGTGTCGCCGACGGCATCCACACCGAGCCCTTGCTCGGCCGGGGCAGGGCCTACCGGCTCGACCTGGTCTGCATCGGGCGGGGCCGGGCGCGGGTGGTGTTCACGCGGGCCGGCACCGTTACGGCGGCAGGTGTGCCGTGCGACCGGTCGGTGGTGCGGCGGCGAATCACGTCGCACGGGCGCCTCCGTATCGACGTCGAGGGCGTCAAGGGCTCGACCGGGGTCGTCGCCTGGGTCGTCAGGGAGGTCGGACGTGCCTCGTAGGGCTGGTGTGCCGCGTCGTTCTCCACTGGGGCTCGGCCTTGCGTGTGCGGCGATGTCGCTCTCGCTCGTCGCCTGCACGCACGGCCACTCGGACGCGGGAGGGGGGCCGGCGCCGAGCGAGAACGGGAAGGGCGCCACGTCGACGGGGGTGTCCACGCGTCCGTCCGAGAGCGATGAGGCGACGGGGACGGCAGGCATCGGACGGTCCGTGCTCGCGGTGCCGCAGTTGGGCGGTGGGGACACCGTCGTGGGCCGCCGGGCGCCGGGCGGCGGCAGCGCGAGCATCGAGTTCGGCAAGGGCCGGAAGGGGGACGCGCTCGTCGTCGCCGTGGCGTGCGAGGGGCGGGGGAGTGTCCGTGTCGCGGTGCGATCCATAGGCGCCTCGTTCCCTTTGGAGTGCCAGGCCGGCCGGGTCAGCTCCGTCTGCAACGAGATGGCGCTGACGGGAGCGGACCGTGGCGGCACGGTGTCCGTCGAGGCGTCCTCGGCCGTGCGTTGGTCCCTGACGGTCGGCCGGAGCCGGAGTGCACCCACGCCGGAGGTCGCGATCGGGACCGACGGCGGGGGCGAGTGAACGCCGGGGAGGTCTGAGCCGGTGGGGGGCGGCGGCTACGGTTCGTGGTGGAGCCGTGGTGGCGTCGTGGTCCGGGCCGGCCGGTGCGAGGGGCGCGTCGCCATGGCGGGGAGCCGGCAGCGGCCGGCGGTGATCGCGGGCCAGACGGTGCGCCAGCCACCTCCGAGCCGGGGTCTCCACCCGGTCCGTCAGCACCAGGCCCGCTGCCACGAGTCCGGTCAGGAAGACCAGACCGCCCCAGGGGGCGAGGACTTCCAGCCCTGTCCGGTGAACTGCAGGGCCGCCGCGTACACCAGGGCCCCCAGCGGCCGGTGCAGCACGTACACGCAGTAGGACGCCTTGCCCAGCGCGTCGCAGCAGCGCCCGACGCCGGTCGAGGGCTCGCTCTTGGCGCCGAGCAGGACGACGAGCGGGAACACCAGCAGGACGCACAGGAACGGGGCGACCAGGCCGGGGCGGAACAAGGCCAGGGCCGGCAGCGCGCCCATGAGCAGCAGCGGCGGGACGCCCGGGGCGCGCAGTCTGTCCCGCGACCGGTGGACCAGCAGTCCGGCGCCGGAAGGAGAAGCACACCCGAGCCGGCCCGCCGGGAAAGGTCGACCAGGTCAGGCCGACCGCCGCGGTTCCCCAGTGGAAGAGGACGAGAGAATAGAGGACACCGCACTGAGTTCCCATGGGCAGGATCCCGTGCGCGGAAATTGAATACCGGTGCCAAAGTCTGGAATATCGGAGCCACCAGGTCGTTGAACTGTAACTGTTTTCCGGCGGAGTGGTCACAGGAACCTGTCCGGGCTGGTCAGGCCCCCGGGTGATCAAGAAGAGTGATGCTCACGACGGGGAAATACCTCGTCACGACGCACGAAACGGATTCCCATGAAGGCCACGACTGCCCGCCGCGCCATGCCCGTTCTCGCCCTGACCCTGGCCGGGATGGCACTGACAGCGTGCGGCCCGGGGACCGACGGCGCCTCCTCCAGCGGCTCTTCGGCTTCTTCTTCGGCAGCGGCCGGCTCCGACACCTCTTCGACGGCCGGACCCACCGCCGCCGGCGACACGTCCTCCTCCACGACGGCCGGCCGCTCCGGCGGCCAGGGATCCGGCAGGAGCGGCGGCACGGACGGCGGCCCGCAGGCGTGCACCGCCGCGCACCTGAAGGCCTCGGCGGAGAACGTCGACAGCGGCGCCGGCACCACGCACTTCCAGCTGCTCTTCCAGAACACCGGCAGCAGCCCGTGCACGCTCTCCGGCTTCCCGGGAGTGTCCTTCCGCGGTCGCGACGGAGCCCAGATCGGCAACGCCGCCGCCCGTGACAACAGCACCTCTGTCACGACGGTGACCCTGCTTCCGAACGGCCACGCCGCCTCGGATGTCACGGCGCCCAACGGGCAGAGCGGCTTCTCCGCCGACGAATGCCGCCTCAAGGACGTCTCCTTCGTCGGCGTCTTCGCGCCCGGCTCGAAGGACCTGATCGACGTGCCGTGGAAGACGCAGGAGTGCAGCGGCACGAGCATCAACGCCCTCAAGGTCGGCCCGGTCCACTCGGTGCGCTGACCCCGGCCCGAGGCGCCACCTGGTCGTGGGCCAGTGGCTCGCCGTCGGCCACGGACTTCGAGGTGACCGGGAAGGTCCTGGTCGGCGGCATGAAGTCGTAGGGGCCGTAGGGTTTGACCACGATGACAATCCTTCGGAACACCGAATTGAGTCAACGGGTTCGTGTCACGCAGTCCCTGCCGTGAACCGGGACATTCGACGCGATCTTCGACATGACCCGTTCACTGTACTGCCCGCCCGGATTTCCGCACTTCGAGACCGACCTTCGTCGAGCGGATTCGAATAACCGGATGGCGTGCATTTTCCATGAGGTGGCGCGCGTATTCATGACGCGTCCGGTTTTCTTTGAGATGACCGGCAATCACCAGGCGGCGTCGTCCCCGTTGTGGACACGATGAGCCCGAAGAGAGATGTCTACGGCGAGGGGAGCGCGTTCGGCGATCGAACGCGCTCCCCTCGCTCCTTTGCGGTCCCTTTCGGGCCCTTCTCAGGCGGTCCGCTCAGGCGGTCCGCTCAGGCGGTCCGCTCCCGCAGGGCCAGGACGCCGGCCGCGCCCACCAGGGCCAGGACCGCCGAGACGATCAGGGCGATGTTCGCGCCGTGTGCCGGGGTGCCGCCGGAGGTGACCAGGGCGATGGTGAGGGCCACGCCCGCGCAGGAGCCGATGTAGCGGAACGTCTGCTGGGCGCCCGAGCCCATCGCCGCCCGCGCGGTGGGCACCGATTCCACGGCGACCAGCGGAAGCGCGGCGTTGAGCAGGCCGCTGCCCACGCCGCCGATCACCAGGCCGGGCAGCATGCGCAGCCACGAGTGGGCGCCGATCGCGCCGAGCATGGTCACGATGGCGACGGCGTGCAGGGCGAAGCCGATGGCCAGTTGGTGGCGGGACGAGACGCGGCCGGCCAGGCGCTTCGCCTGAAGGGCGACCAGGAAGGACAGTCCGGACCAGATCAGGAACAGCCAGGCCGTCTGCATCGGCGAGAAGCCGAGCGTCCGCTGGATCAGGGCCGGCAGGAAGCTGAACAGGCCGATCACCGCGATGCCGGTGAAGAGTCCGGCCGCCGCGGAGCCGAGGAAGCGCGGGCGGCGCAGCAGGTCGAGGTCGATCATCGGGGTGCGGGTGCGGTGCTCGATCAGGGCGAAGGCCAGGACCAGGACCACGGCCGCCGCGAACAGCAGGAGCACCGGTGCCCTCAGCCAGCCGTCCCGGCCGAGGGTCAGTGCGGCGACCAGGGAGACGAGGGCGAGGCTGAAGACGCCGGCCCCCACGAGGTCCGGGCGGCCGTCCCGGGGTGCGCGGGACTCCGACAGGCCGCGTGACGACAGGGCCGCGACCACGAGCATCGCGGCGCCGAGGACGGCGTAGGCGGTCCGCCAGGTGGGCATCGCCCCGGCGACCAGGGGGCCGACCGCGATGCCGCCGCTGACGAACGCGCCCCACACACCGGTCGCGTGCAGCCGGCCACGCGCGCTCGGATAGGCCTGTACGAGCAGGCCGAGGCTGCTGGCGAGGATGGCGGCGCTGGCCGCGCCCTGGGCGATGCGGGCCAGGGTGAACAGCCAGGTCGAGGTGGTGAGGGCGCCGAGCACGGTGGTGACGCCGAGAGCGACGGTGCCGGCCACGAAGATCCGGCGGCGGCCGTAGTCGTCGGCAAGGCTGCCGGCCACCAGGAGCAGTGCGGCCAGGCCCAGCGGGGTGCCGTTGAGCAGCCAGGCCTGGGCGGAGATCGGGGTGTGCAGGGCGGCGACGGTGTCCGGGAGGGTGACCGACGGCGCGGTGTAGATCATCAGCGCCAGGGCGGTGGCCGCGCTGGTCAGGGCGAGGGTGAGGGTGGCCCGCGGGGTCTCCTGGGCCGCAGGGGCCGAGGTGGCGGCGGTGGCGGTGGCTGCGGTGCTTTCCAGCTGGGGCATGGCCTGCGCTTCCAGGTGAGGGCCGGTCGGATGCGGTCAGTTCGTTCATTGAACTTCTCGGGCCCGACCGTAGCAGCGCAGGTTCGGTCATTGAATCAAGTCTCGGCAAAGTCGGTTCGGTCATTGAACCAATGGATGGTGGGTGACTACAGTGGGGTCATGGCTCTCGGCAAGGACTACGCGACACAGGCGTGCTCGATCGCCCGGGCGCTGGAGATCGTGGGCGAGCGCTGGACGCTGCTCGTCGTGCGCGACGCGTTCTACGGCGTTCGCCGCTACAACGACTTCCTCGTCCACCTCGGCATCCCGCGGGCCGTCCTCGCGGCGCGGCTCCAGACCCTCACCACCGAAGGGGTCCTCGAGAAGCGCCGCTACCAGGAATCGCCGCCGAGGGACGAGTACGTCCTCACCGAGCGCGGTCTCGCCCTGTGGCCCACTCTCCGCGCGCTCGGCCTGTGGGGGCGCGACCACTACACCGAGGTCCGGCTGCTTCTCTTCCGGCACGCGACGTGCGGGACGGAACGGGAACTGGGTCCGTACGGCGAATGTCCCGACTGCGGAACCGTCGTACCCGTCCCGGACGTCGAAATGTTGCCGGGACCCGGAGCCGATCCGAACCCGGCCGATCCGATCAGCCGGGCGATGCTCAAGCCGAAGAGGTTGCTGGAGCCGATCGTGATGGAGTCCGTGTAGAGCGAGGCCGTGTGGAGGGGGAGGGTCGTCGGTGATCCGTAGCCGGGTGAACCTGTGCCCCGCCACCGTGCTGCTCGTTCTGCTCCTCGAGGTCGCGGTTCTCGACACCGGGAGCCTGCCCGCCACGGTCGCCTTCGCCTTCGCCGCGACCGCAGCGGCCGGTTCCGCGCTCGCCGTCTGCGCGCTGATCGCCGCCCGTAGCGTGCCCGCCGTGGCGCCGACGCGGGTGCGTACGGCCCTGCGCGACCGAGAGCATCGCACCGCCTTCCTGCCGCAACGGGACCCCGACGCCCCGGGCCGCAGCCGTCCCCGGGCACCGGGGTGGGCCCTTCCGGCGACCGCCGCGTAGGGCTCACACTTCTTCGTTCCTTCCTGCTCTCATGCGCTTCGTGCGCTCATCCGCAGACGTGTGACCCCGCGCGGGTCGTCATGCCGACACCTTTCTTTCTCCCGGCACGACGAGACCCCCGGAGGGCTCACCCATGTCCACGTTCATGTCCGTGTTCGCCGGCCTGGTCGAACGGCTCGCAGATCTGCTCCAGCCGCTCTTCCACGCCTCCGCGGCCGCCGCCGCGATCATCCTGTTCACCGCGTTCGTACGACTTCTCGTCCACCCTTTGTCCCGGGCCGCGGCGCGCGGTCAGCAGGCCCGCGCCAAGTTGCAACCGCAGCTCGCCGAGCTGCGCAGGAAGCATGCGAAGAACCCCGAGAGGCTTCAGCGGGCGGTGCTGGAACTGCATGAGCGGGAACGCGTGAGCCCGTTCTCGGGCCTGCTGCCGGGCCTCCTCCAACTGCCCGCCTTCTTCCTGCTCTACCACCTGTTCTCCACCACGAGCGGCGGCGAGGCGGGCGGACTGCTCACCCACACGCTGTTCACCGCGCCGCTCGGCGACCGCTGGACGGACGCGCTCGGCCACGGCGGACTCCTCGGGCCGGCCGGACTCGTCTACCTCGGTCTGTTCGCGTTCGTCGCGGTCGTCGCCGCCTTCAACGTCCGGCGTGCGAAGCGGACGATGGCCCTGAGCGCGGTACCGGCCGGTGCGGGCGAGCAGGTGCCGGGGCTCGGCACGGTCACCAAGGCCATGCCGTTCCTGTCCTTCTTCACCCTGGTCACGGTGGCGGTGGTGCCGCTGGCCGCCGCGCTGTACGTGGTGACCAGTACGACGTGGAGCGCGGTCGAGCGGGTGGTGCTGTACCGCTGAGCGCGGGCGGCGGCCGGGTGGGGCGGGCCGGGCCGGTCCTCGAACGG
Source organism: Streptomyces sp. NPDC001222 (assembly GCF_042896945.1). Taxonomy (NCBI): domain Bacteria; kingdom Bacillati; phylum Actinomycetota; class Actinomycetes; order Kitasatosporales; family Streptomycetaceae; genus Streptomyces; species Streptomyces sp. NPDC001222. Next base: position 174,598 of record NZ_JBIAXT010000009.1, on the reverse strand, counting down.
GTGTCGGTCCGGTCCTTGAACGGGGTATTGCGGACTGGACGCCGACCTTGGAGGATCGACCAGTCCTCCGATGGCTGCGCCCCGGCCCCACTCCGGCGGCGCCCCGGCCGCACCCATCGGCCGGGCTGCCGCGACTGAGGGAGAGGCTGATCATGAAGCTGTTGCGTGTCGGTACGGCGGGGGCGGAGCGGCCCGCGCTGCTCGACGCCGGGGGGACCCTGCGGGATCTGTCGGGTCTCGTCCCCGACATCGACGGACCGTTGCTCGCCGACGAGGCGGCGCTCGGCCGGGTCCGTGCCGCCGGCGAGACGGGCGAACTGCCGGAGCTGGACGCGGACGGACTGCGTATCGGGCCGCCGCTGGCCCGGATCGGCAAGGTCGTCTGCATCGGCCTGAACTACCACGACCACGCCCGCGAGACGGGCGCCGAACCGCCCCCCGAGCCGGTGATCTTCTTCAAGGCGGCGGACACGGTGGTCGGGCCCCATGACACCGTGCTCGTGCCGCGCGGGTCCACCAAGACCGACTGGGAGGTCGAACTCGCGGTCGTGATCGGTCGTACGGCCCGCTATGTGGAGTCGCGGGAGGAGGCGCTCGCGCATGTCGCCGGGTACGCGGTGGCGCACGACGTCTCCGAGCGCGAGTTTCAGATCGAGCGCGGCGGGACGTGGGACAAGGGCAAGAACTGCGAGACGTTCAACCCGCTGGGACCGTGGCTGGTGACCGCGGACGAGGTCCCCGATCCCCAGAACCTCGGGCTGAGGCTCTGGGTCAACGGGGAGCTGAAGCAGGACGGGTCCACCGCGGAGCAGATCTTCCCCGTGGCCGAAGTGGTGCGGTACGTCAGCCAGTTCATGACCCTGTATCCGGGTGACGTCATCAACACCGGGACGCCGGCGGGCGTGGCCCTGGGCCGGCCCGAGCCCAAGCCGTATCTGCGGGCCGGGGACGTGGTGGAGCTGGAGATCGACGGGCTGGGGCGGCAGCGACAGGAGTTGAAGGACGCGTAGGCGCCTCGTGGGAGCCGGTGGCTGCGGGCCGCCGCGTGGACGTCGACGACCACGCGGCGGCCGGTACGTCCCCGCCCCGCGTCCTACAGGGACTTCTTGAACCTCTCCAGGGCCTCGACCACCAGCGCGTGGTCCTCCAGCTGCGGCAGGCCCGACACCACCACCGTGCCGATGACGCCCGCGCCCTCCACCGCGATCGGGAACGCGCCGCCGTGTGCCGCGTACACGTCCGGGTCGAGGCGGGAGGAGTCCTCGAACGTCGTGCCCTTGGCGCGGAAACGGGTGCCGACCAGCAGGGAGGAGCAGCCGTAGCGCTCGACCACACGGCGCTTGCGGTCGATCCAGGCGTCGTTGTCCGGTGTGGAGCCCGGCAGTGCCGCGTGGAAGAGCTGCTGGCCGCTGCGGCGGATGTCGATCGCGACGGGCGCGTTGTGGGCTCGCGCCAGCTCCACCAGCAGGGTGCCGAGCGCCCACGCGTCGTCGTAGGTGAAGTGAGGGAGCGTCAGGCGGCGCTCCTGTGCCTCGAGTTCGGGGATCCCGGGAGCAGTCGTCGTCACAGTGCCACCGCCGCACCCTCGCGGGCCGAGCGCCGGGCCGCCTCCAGGACGTCGAGGGCCGCGGCCGCCTCGTGCGCGGTGACCGGGTTGGGGCCGCCCGCGCGCAGCGCCTCGGCGACGGCCGCGTAGTACGCCGGATAGTCGCCGGGCAGGGTCGGTACGGGGCTGCCGCCGCCGGTGAGCGGGGACTCTCCGGCGCCGATGCGGCCCCACAGGGACTCGGGCTCCCGGCCCCAGTCCGCACCGGGGCGCAGGCCCTCGCGCAGGGCCGCCTCCTGCGGGTCCAGGCCGTGCTTCACATAGCCTGCCGTGGAGCCGAGGACGCGGAAGCGGGGCCCGAGCTGGGCCGTGGTCGCGGAGACGTACAGGTGGGAGCGGACGCCGCTGGTGTGCGTCAGCGCGATGAACGTGTCGTCGTCCGTCTGCGCGCCCGGGCGGCGGATGTCCGTCTCGGCGTACACGGAGGCGGCGGGGCCGAAGAGGACGAGTGCCTGGTCCACGACATGGCTGCCCAGGTCGTACAGCAGACCTCCGATCTCTGCGGGGTCGCCGGACTCGCGCCAGCCGCCCTTGGGCTGCGGGCGCCAGCGCTCGAAGCGGGACTCGAAGCGCCACACGTCGCCGAGTTCGCCGTCGGCCAGCAGCTTGCGGAGGGTCAGGAAGTCGTTGTCCCAGCGGCGGTTCTGGAAGACGGAGAGCAGCAGGCCGCGCTCCTCGGCGAGCGCGGCCAGTGCGCGCGCCTCGGCCGCCGTCCCCGCGATCGGCTTGTCCACCACGACCGGCAGGCCCGCCTGCAGGGCGGCCGTCGCGATCGGGATGTGCGTCTTGTTCGGGGACGCGATGACGATCAGGTCCAGCTCCCCGGCCCGGGACCACAGCTCGTCGGCGGAGTCGGCGATGCGCACCTCCGGGTACGCGGTGCGGGCCTCCTTCTGCCGCTCGGGGTTCGAGGTGACCACGGTGTCGAGGGCCAGGCCCTCGGTCGCGGCGATCAGCGGGGCGTGGAAGACGGAGCCCGCGAGGCCGAAGCCGACGAGGCCCACGCGGAGGGGGGTGTCAGTCATGGCTCCTACTTTCGCAACACTGTTGCCAAAGTGCAAGCGCCAGGGAGAATGGGTGCTGTGGACAGGACGTATGCGGGACCGGGTGGAGGCAGGCATGGGGTCGGGGGAACCGTGGCGGGCGGAGTGAACCTACTGGGGCTGCGGAGCCACAACGCGGCGCTCGTACTGGATCTGCTGCGGACGGCGGGGGAGGCCGGGATCAGCCGGCTGGAGCTGGCGGAGCGGACCGGGCTGACCCCGCAGGCCGTCAGCAAGATCACCGCCCGGCTGCGCGCGGACGGCCTCGCGGTGGAGGCGGGCCGCCGTGCCTCCACCGGCGGCAAACCGCGGACGGTGCTACGGCTGGTGCCGGACGCCGGACATGCGGTGGGGCTGCATCTGGACCGGGACGAACTGCGCGCCGTGCTGTGTGACTTGACGGGCGCGGTGATCGCGGAACGGCGGTCTCCGCTGGACCTGGGTGCCGGCCGGGAGGCCGTGGTGGAGGGCGCCGCCCGGGAGGTGGAGGCCCTGCTGACCGGGGCGGTGCGGGTCCCCGACACCGTCCCCCTGCCCGTGCTGGGCGTCGGTGTCGCGCTCCCCGGCCCCCTCGACCATCGGCACGGTGTGCTGCACCGGGTCACCGGGTTCCCCGAGTGGGACGGGTTCCCGCTGCGGGACGCGCTGGTACGGCGGCTCGGGATGCCCGTCGTCGTCGACAAGGACACCAACGCCGCGGCGCTCGGGCTCGCGCTGGGCGGGGCGGCCGAGGCGGCTTCCGCGTCGTTCGCCTATCTGCACCTCGGGACCGGGCTCGGTGCCGGTCTGGTCATCGGCGGGGTCGTGCACCGGGGTGCGCGGACCGGGGCGGGCGAGTTCGGGCACCAGGTCGTCCAGCTGGACGGGCCGCCCTGCCCCTGCGGCGACCGGGGCTGCATCGAGGCACTGTGCCTGGCCGCCGCGGCGCGTGGCGACATGGCCGAGGCGGCGCGGGTCCTCGGCGCAGGCGCGGCGAACCTGGCCGGACTGCTCGACATCGACCTGGTGCTGCTCGGCGGCCGTACCGTCGCCGCGCACCCCGAGCCCTTCGTGGACGGAGTGGGCGCCGTCCTCGACGCACGGGCTCGGCGCGAGGGCTCGACCAGGGGCGTGCCGGTGCGCGTCGCTCCCGGTGGGGCGCGCGGGGTGGCGGAGGGCGCGGCCCAACTGCTGCTCGCGCCGCTGTTCGGCCGGGCGGAGGACTGACGGGACGGGCGGTGGGGGCGGAGGGGGCTGACCCCGGCGCCGGGGAGGGCCGGCCCGCGGGGGCGGAGCAAGGGGCCCGGCACCGGTCGGGAAGGGCGTCTCCCGACCCCCGCCGAAAAGGTGGGCCCCACTGCGCCGATCGGGGGGACTTGCCCTTGCTGAGTGCCGCTCTCCAGGCGTGGCGCGCCCCTCAGGGCGCCCTCCATGGAAGCTCATATGTTCATGCGACTGTCTCCGTCTTCTCGACTGTCTCTGTTCCTGCCCTGCGCGCTGGCCGCCGTCCTCCTCCTGCGGCAGGCGCCCGCCGCCGCGTTCGTCGCCGAGGAGCAGCTCAGCTGCTCCGGCACGGCCGGCCACGCCTTTCCGATCATCACCCGCATCCACGGCGGCCCCGGCAGTTACAAGCCCGGGGGTGCCGACCAGACCTGGTTCATCGACCTGACGAACACGACAGCGGAGTCCTGCAAGAACGTCCATCCGGTGGTCGTCCTGGTCGACGCCCGGCACCGGCTGAAGGACGCCGAGCCCCATCTGATGTTCTACGGGGACGGCCGCTGGCACCCGGTGACCTTCACCCGTACCGACCGGCAGGAGTTGGTGGGCTCATTCGACGACGGGTTCCGCGGTTTCACGGTGGCGCCCCGCCGGACGCTCCCCGTGAAGGTGCGGTTCGCGCTCGGCGACAAGGCCCGGCCGAGCGATGTCGTGGCGAAGGCCGCGGTCGTGCGGAAGGGCGGCGACGAGGGCTGGGTCGGCTCGTCGGACGACTACTGGTTCCAGATCGAGGGCGGGGCGAGCGCCGCCGCCGAACTCACGGGCGAGACGCCCGACCCGACCGGGAAGGCGACCGACGCGACCGGGAAGGAGACCGACCCGGCGGACAAATCGAGCGCCCCGACGGGCAAGGCGACCCGGTCCTCCGGCACGGAGACCGACCCCACGGGCAAGGCGGCCGGTGCCACCGGCAAGGCGGCCCACCCGAGCGGCAAGGCGTCGCATCGGCCGGACAACGCGGCCGAGGAGTCGGACAAGGGCCAGTCGCCCCAGTTCGGCGGGAGGGCGCCGGAGGCCAAGCCCTCCGCCCCCGGACTGGCTCCCTCCGCCGTCACGATGACCCCCACCGCCGCCGCGCCGGCACCGCAGCGGGACCTCGTCAAGTTCGTGGGCGGACTGGCGATGGCCGCGGTCGGCCTGCTGGTCGCGGGCGGGTCCCTGGTGGTGGCCCGCAGGCGTCACTGACACCACCGCCGCCGCCCGCCCCCGGGGCCGTGGGGCCGGTCTGCGACGATCACCCCGTGGACTACCCGAACGACCAGGACCCCGGCGCCCCCGTCCGCTCCGGCATTCCCGAGCACGGCCGCATCCCCAAGTACTACGCGGTGAAGGCGCAGATCGCCGCGCTCGTGGCGGAGTTGGGCGAGGGCGGGCTGCTGCCCACCGAACGCGACCTCTCCGAGCGCTACGACGTGGCGCGCGAGACCGTACGACAGGCACTGCGTGATCTGCTCCTGGAGGGCAGGCTGCGGCGGCAGGGGCGGGGCACGGTGGTCGCCGGGCCCAAACTGGAGCAGCCGTTGTCTCTGGCCAGCTACACCGAGGGAGTCCGCCGGCAGGGCCGCACCCCGGGCCGAAGCCTCATCACCCTCGACCGCTTCCCCTGCAACGACGCCCTCGCCGCCGAGACCGGTTTCACCCGCGGTGAACCGGTCTGGCACATGGAGCGGGTGCTCCTCGCCGACCACGAGCGGATGGGGCTGGAGAGCACCTATGTGACGGTGGCGCGGGTTCCCCGGCTCGACACGGACTTCGACCCCGACTCCTCCTTCTACGGCTTCCTCGGCGAGCAGGGCATCACCTTCGGCGACGCGGACGAGCGCATCGAGACCGTGCTCGCCGCCCCGCGCGAGGCCCTGCTGATCGGTACGCCGCCGGCGCTGCCCATGCTGCTGATCCACCGTGTCTCGCGGGACACGGAGGGGCGGCCGCTGGAGCGGGTGCGGACGCTGTACCGGGGGGACCGGTTCTCCTTCTCGGCCCATCTGGGCGGCTGAGGCGAGTGATCTGGGCGGGCTCCGGCCCGCCCTTTTCATAACGGGAAGATAACGGGTCTAGCCCAAACTTGATAGGCGGTTCACCATTCGGTTGCCGACCGGACCCTTCCGGTTTTCCGATCCCGAGGAGCGTGGCCGTTGTGAGAGTGACAGTCGTAGGAGCCGGCGTGGTGGGCACCATGCACGCCTGGCAAGCAGTGCAGCGCGGCCATGAGGTCGTACAGATCGAGCGCGAGGCCGAGGCCCGTGGGGCCTCGTTGCGCAACTTCGGGCTCATCTGGGTGAGCGGCCGCGCGGGCGGCGAGGAACTGGAGACGGCCCTGCGGGCCAGGGAGCTGTGGGAGGAGATCGGGGGCCGTGTGCCCGCGCTCGGCTTTCGCGCGAACGGCTCGCTGACCCTCCTGCGCACCGACCTCGAACGGGCGGTCGCCGAGGCCGCCCTGGCCCGTCCGGACGCGGCGGCACGCGGCTACAAGCTGCTCACCGCGGCCGAGGCACGCACCGTGAACCCCGCTCTGCGCGGCAGCTTCGAGGGGGCCCTGTACTGCGAGCGCGACGCCGCCGTCGAGCCCCGCACCGCCCAGGTCGCCCTGCGTGAGGCGCTCTCGAAGTCCCCGAACTACACCTTCCTGCCGGGCCGCGAGGTCCGCGAGGTCACCGGACCCGGCACGGTCCGTGACGACCACGGCGACGTGCACCACGCGGACGCCGTGGTGCTCTGCACCGGCGCCTGGCTCGGCGGACTGGTGAAGGAGCTGGCGCCCGACCTGCCCGTGCGCCGCGTACGGCTGCAGATGATGCAGACCGACCCGCTCGGCGAGGCGCTCCCCGCCTCGGTCGCCGACGCCGACAGCTTCCGCTACTACCCCGCCTACGGGGGTGAGGCCCTCGACCGTCTCGGTGACGGGCAGCCCCAGGCGCCCACCGCCGCCGCCCACCGGATGCAGCTGCTGATGGTGCAGCGCGCGGACGGCGGGCTGACCATCGGCGACACCCACGAGTACGAGCACCCGTTCGCCTTCGACACGGTCGAGGACCCCTACGACCATCTGACGGAGGTCGTCGAGGGCTTCCTCGGCCGGCCGCTGCCGAGGATCCGCCGCCGCTGGGCGGGGGTGTACGCGCAGTGCGCCGACCCCGGGCGGGTCGTGCACCGGCAGCAGGTGCGCGAGGGGGTGTGGCTGGTCACCGGGCCCGGCGGGCGCGGCATGACCTGCTCCCCCGCGATAGCCGAGACCACCGCGAACGAACTGGGCTGGTGAACCACCTCATGACCGACTTCGGGACAGACCGCATGACCGACCTCAGGACCGGCATACGTCTGGTCGTCCTCGACATGGCCGGGACCACCGTCGCCGACGGCGGACTCGTCGAGCGGGCCTTCGCCGCGGCCGCCGCCGAGCTCGGCGTGGAGCCCGGCTCCGCCGACCACGCCGAGAAGCTCGCCTATGTCCGCGCCACGATGGGCGAGTCCAAGATCTCCGTCTTCCGGCACCTGTTCGGCGCGGAAGACCTGGCCCAGCGCGGCAACGCCGCCTTCGAGAAGGCGTACGGCGAACTGATCGACGACGGACACGTCAGCGAGATCCCCGGAGCCCGCGCGGCCATCGAGGAACTCCAGGCCGGCGGCCGGACCGTGGTCCTCACCACCGGTTTCGCCCGGGTCACCCAGGACGCGATCCTCGACGCCCTCGGCTGGCGGGACCTGGTCCCGCTCACCCTGTGCCCGGCCGACGCGCAGGGCCGGGGCCGCCCCTACCCGGACATGGCGCTGACGGCCTTCCTGCGCACCGGCGCCGCCGACGACGTACGCCGGATGGCGGTGGTCGGTGACACCTCGTACGACATGCTCAGCGGGGTGCGCGCCGGGGCCGGGCTGGTGGCCGGAGTGCTCACCGGCGCCCACGACGGCCCGGCGCTGCATCAGGCAGGGGCCACGCACGTGCTCGGCTCGGTGACCGAACTCCCCGCCCTGCTCGAGGGAGACGGCCAGCGATGACCGGCATCCGCTTCGAGGGGATCTCGGTCGCCTACGACGGGACCACCGTGCTCGACGGGCTCGACCTCACCGTCGAACCCGGCGAGGTCATGGCGCTGCTCGGCCCCTCCGGCTCCGGGAAGACGACCGCACTGCGAGCCGTCGCCGGATTCGTCCGGCCGTCCTCGGGGCGGGTGTTCCTCGGCGGCCAGGACGTCACCGCGCAGCCCCCGTACCGGCGCGGTATCGGCATGGTCGTCCAGAGCTACGCACTCTTCCCGCACATGCGGGTCGAGGACAACGTGGCGTTCGGCCTCAAGGCGCGCAAGGTGCCCCGGCGGGAGATCCCCGCCCGGGTGGCCGAGGCGCTGGAGCTGACCGGCATGGGGGAGTACGCGCGGCGGTATCCGCGCGAGCTGTCCGGCGGGCAGCAGCAGCGCGTCGCGATCGCGCGGGCCCTCGCCGTACGCCCCGGCGTACTCCTCCTCGACGAGCCGCTGTCCGCGCTCGACGCCCGGCTGCGCTCCGGCATGCTGGCCGAACTCGCCCGGCTGCACCGCGAGTTGCCCGACATGACGATGCTGTACGTCACGCACGACCAGGTCGAGGCGCTGACGCTGGCGGACCGGATCGCGGTCATGGACCGGGCACGGCTCCAGGACGTCGGCACGCCGCAGGAGCTGTACCGATCGCCGCGCACCGAGTTCACGGCGTCCTTCGTGGGCAGCGCGAACCTGCTGCCGGTGACCGTGGGGGCGCGGGGCGTCGCCTTCGGCGGGGCCGAACTGGAGGTGGACACACAGGGCGCCGCACCGGGGGCGGCGGCGACCCTGTGCGTGCGCCCGCACCTCGTCGGACTCGGGCCCGGCCCGAACCGGCTCACCGGAGTCCTCGGCGAGATCCAGTGGCGGGGGGCCACCCACCGGCTGTACGTGGACGTGGCGGGCCACCGGGTCATGGCCGACGTGCGGGAGCTGCGGCGCCCGCCGGCGCCGGGGGAGAAGGTGGAGGTGCACTTCGCACCCGGGGACGCGGTGCTGCTGGCCGCAGGGGTGTCCGGTGACTAGACGTCTGGCCTGGGCCCTGCCCCCGGTGGCCCTGCTGGCCGCCGCCTTCCTCTACCCCCTCGCCCTCGTCGTCCGGCAGTCCTTCCAGCCGGACACGGGCGGCACCTCCCTCAAGCCGTACATCGACGTCTTCGCCTCCGGCGCGTTCCGCGAGGCCCTGTGGACCACGGTGTGGCTGGCGCTCGCCGCCACCGCCTGCTGTCTCGTCCTCGGGTTCTTCCTCGCACTCGTCATCGCCTTCGTGCCCTTCCCGGGTGCGAAGGCGGTCGCCCGGTTCGTCGACGTCTTCCTGTCCTTCCCCTCCTTCCTCATCACGCTGGCCCTGCTCTTCCTCTACGGCAACGTCGGGGTGGCCAACGGGATGTGGGCCGATGTGACCGGCGCGGCCTCGGGCCCCTTCGACTTCCTCACCACGCCCTGGGGCGTCCTCCTCGCCGAGGTCACCTACTTCACCCCCTTCGTGATGCGTCCCCTGCTCGCCGCGTTCTCGGGGCTCGACCCCGCGCAGACGGAGGTCGCCGCGTCCCTCGGCGCCCGGCCCGGGCGGATCGTGCGGCAGGTGATCCTGCCCGAGGCGCTGCCCGCGCTCGCGGCCGGCGGCGGACTCGTCCTCGTCCTGGCCCTCAACGAGTTCGGCATCGTGCTGTTCACCGGCGCCAAGGGCGTCACCACCCTGCCGACCCTCGTCTACAGCAAGGCGATCCTGGAGTCCGACTACCCGGGTGCCTGTGTCGTCGCCGTCGTCAACGTCCTCGTGTCCGTGGGCCTGTACGCCCTCTACCGGGTGGTGAGCCGTCGTGCTGGTGCCTAGCCGCACGGGGAGGTGGGTCCTGTGGGGCCTCTTCCTCGTCCTCTTCCTGCCCCTGTTCGCCCTGCCGCTGCTCGTGATCCTCGCCGCCTCGTTCGCCGGCCACTGGTCCGGGGTGTTCCCGTCCGGCTTCACGACCGCGCACTACACCGCCGCCACCCGCGGGGATTCCCTCCAGGCGCTCACCACCAGCCTGGTCACCGCGGTCACGGCGAGCCTGCTGGCCCTGGCCGTCGGTACCTGGGGCGCGCTCGGCGCCCACGCCCTGCCGAAGCCGGTGCGGCGCGTGCTCGACGCGTTGTTCGTGCTGCCGGTCGCCGTGCCCTCCGTGGTGGTCGGGCTCGCGGTCCTCGTCGCCTTCTCGCAGCCGCCCGTGCTGCTCAACGGCACCCGGTGGATCGTGATCCTCGCCCACACCGTCCTGGTCACGGCCTTCGCCTACCAGTCGGTCTCCGCGGCGCTGCTCCGGCTCGACCCCGCGTACGAGCAGGCCGCGGCCTCGCTCGGCGCCCGGCCCGGATACGTGCTGTGGCGGGTCCGGCTGCCGCTGCTGCTGCCGTCCCTGACGGCCGCCGCGGGCCTCTGCTTCGCCCTGTCCATGGGCGAGCTGAGCGCCACGATGATGCTCTACCCGCCCGACTGGACCCCGCTGCCCGTGAGGATCTACGCGGCCACCGACCGGGGCTCGCTGTTCACCGGCTCCGCCCTCGCGGTCGTCCTCATGACGGCCACCCTGCTCGCCCTGTTCGCCGTCGCCCGGATCCGCACCCGGGCCGCGCACCGCTGACCACCCGACCCGCCCCTCCTCCACCATCCGTTCCCCGCAAGGAGTTCACCCCGTCATGCCTGCACCCTTCGCCCTGCCCAGAATCCCCGTCCCGTCCGGCATCCCCGTCAAGCCGCTCGCCGCCGTGCTCGGCGGCCTCGTCCTGGCCGGCTCGCTCACCGCCTGCGGTGGCGGCTCCGGCTCCGCCGACTCCGGCGCCAAGACCGTCACCGTCTACAGCGCCGACGGCCTCAAGGGCGAGAACGGTGACGGCTGGTACGACCGCGTCTTCAAGGACTTCGAGAAGCAGACCGGCATCAAGGTCCAGTACGTCGAGGGCGGCTCCGGCGAGATGGTCCAGCGCGCCCTGCGCGAGCGGAGCAACCCGCAGGCCGATGTGCTGGTCACCCTGCCCCCGTTCATCCAGCAGGCGGACAGCAAGGGCCTGCTCGCGAAGTACGCGCCCCAGGGCTCCGACGAGGTCACCACCGCCGACAAGGCCACCGACGGCACCTGGACCTCCGTCGTCAACAACTACTTCGGGTTCGTCTACAACAAGAAGGAAGTGAAGAAGGCGCCCACCACGTGGGAGGACCTGCTGGACGCGCAGTACAAGAACAAGCTCCAGTACTCCACCCCCGGTGTCGCCGGCGACGGAACCGCCGTGCTGGTCAAGGCGATGAACGACTTCGGCGGCAAGGACGCGGCGCTCGCGTATCTGAAGAAGCTCCAGGCCAACAACGTCGGCCCGTCCGCCTCCACCGGCAAGCTCGCCCCCAAGGTGGACAAGGGCGAACTGCTCGTCGCCAACGGCGACGTCCAGATGAACTTCGCCCAGTCCAGGACCATGCCGAACCTGGGCATATGGTTCCCGGCCCGGCAGGGCGGCAGGCCGACCACCTTCGCGCTGCCGTACGCCGCCGGCCTGGTCACCAAGGCCCCGCACTCCGAGAACGGCAAGAAGCTGCTGGACTACCTGCTCAGCCGGACCGCGCAGAAGGAGGTCAGCGAGATCGGCGGCGGATTCGCGGCCCGCAAGGACATCGGGGCCACGGACGCCAACGCCACCGCGCTGACCGCGCTCATGGACGGCGTCCAGGTCTTCGAGCCGGACTGGAACGACATCGACAAGAACCTTCAGACGTACGTCGAAGACTGGAAATCCGCCACGAACAGCTGATCGCTAGGCTGGGGACTCACGCAGCACCACGTACGGCAGGAGATCGCACATGGCAGAGCGCAGGCCCATCGAGTCATGGCTCACCGACATGGACGGTGTGCTCATCCACGAGGGCGTTCCGATCCCCGGTGCCGATGCCTTCCTGAAGAAGCTGCGTGAGTCCGGCCGGCCCTTCCTCGTCCTCACCAACAACTCCATCTACACCGCACGCGATCTGCACGCCCGGCTGACCCGGATGGGCCTCGACGTGCCCGTGGAGAACATCTGGACCTCGGCGCTCGCCACCGCCCAGTTCCTGGACGACCAGCGGCCCGGCGGCTCGGCGTACGTCATCGGCGAGGCCGGCCTGACCACGGCCCTGCACGACATCGGCTACATCCTGACCGACCACGAGCCCGACTACGTCGTCCTCGGCGAGACCCGTACCTACTCCTTCGAGGCCATGACCAAGGCGGTCCGGCTGATCAAGGCCGGGGCCCGGTTCATCTGCACCAACCCCGACGAGACCGGACCGTCCCCGGAGGGCCCGCTGCCCGCCACGGGCGCGGTCGCCGCGCTGATCACCAAGGCGACCGGCAAGAAGCCGTACTTCGCGGGCAAGCCGAACCCGCTGATGATGCGGACCGGGCTCAACACGATCGGGGCGCACTCGGAGACCAGCGCGATGATCGGGGACCGGATGGACACCGACGTCCTGGCCGGCATGGAGGCCGGTATGCAGACGTTCCTGGTGCTCACCGGACTGACCACGCCGGAGCACATCGACCGCTACCCGTTCCGCCCCTCGCACGTCGTGAACTCCATCGCGGACCTCGTCGATCTCGTCTGACGCCGGCCTCCGCGGCGGGTGGGTCCGGGGCGTACGGCCCCGGACCCACCCCCCGTACGGAGTAACCGCGGGTCCCGTCCGGATGCGCCGGGGTGCCCGGGATGTGAGTCTCCTGATATCGGGAGGTTCACGATGGGTTCTCTACGGATCACTCTGGGTGCGGGGGCCGTCGTCGCGGCCGCCCTCATGCCCACGGCATCCGCGGCGGACGCGCAGGGTGTCTTCCTGACCCCCGCGTCCGCCTCGCCCGGCAGCGGCGTCCGGCTGTCCGTCCGGGGCTGTGCGAGTGCGACCGGCAGCGCGGCTTCGGACGCGTTCGCCGGGGACGCGCGGCTCGTGGGCAGGAACGGCCTGCTGACCGGCGGCACCCAGGTCAGCGCCACGGCGCGGCCGGGCCTGTACTCCGTCAGGGTCGGCTGCGACGGCCGGGAGGTCCAGGGCGTGCTCACCGTCGGCGGACCGACGCCGTCCGCGCCGTCCGCCACCCCAGGGGCCCCGACGTCCCCGGCAGCCTCCTCCGCCTCCCCGGGCGGCTCCGCTTCCCCCGCCGCCTCCTCCAGCGCGTCCGTTGCGCCTGCCGCACCTTCGTCGCCCATCGCCCCCGTGCACGCGGGCGGCGGCGCCACCGCACCTCTGTCGTCCTCCGACGCCCGCAGTGGCGGACCGGGCGTCCTCCAGGCGGTCATCGGCCTCGTCCTCGCGGGCGTCGCCGCCGTCGTGGTGATCGCGCGGAGCATCCGCCGGGGCCGTGGCCGGGAGTGAACCGTGTCCAGACCTGAACATTCCTCCGGTACCGGCCGTCTGCTGATGGGCGTCGCCTGGGTGGTCCTGCTGCTGGGACTGTGGATGTGGGGGCGCGGGATGAGCGAGGCGCCCCTGGGCATCGCCGCGCCGACGACCGGTGACATGGCCGCCGCAGGCCGGCCCCCGGACACCCGACTCCCACCCGAGGCCAAGCCGTTGGGCAAGTCGGCGCCGTCGCGCGTCGACATCCCTTCCCTGGGGGTACGGGCTCCGGTCGTGACGAGCGGCCTGGACGCGCAGGGCGCGATCGAGCCGCCGTCCTTCGGGCGGCCGGGTGTGGTCGGGTGGTACGGCAACGGTGTGACGCCCGGGGCAGCCGGGACCGCGCTGCTCGTGGGGCATGTCGACACCGACACCGGGCCGGCCGTCTTCTACAAGCTGAGCAGCCTGCGGCCGGGCGCCGAGATACGGGTGGTGCGCGGTGACGGCCGGACCGCCGAGTTCACCGTCGAGGGCGTGCGGGTGCTCGACCGCGACCGGTTCGACGCCCAGGAGGCCTACGGGACCCGGCAGCCGGGCCGGGCGGAACTGCGGCTGATCACCTGCGGCGGCACCTTCGACCGGACGAGCGGCGCCTATACGGCGAACGTGGTGGTGTCGGCGTATCTGACGGGCGTGACGCGGTGAGGGTCCCCGTGGTGGACGTCTATCCGTGGGTGAAGCGGCCGGGGGAGTCCGACGGCACCTGCAAGGGCGGTCCGAAGGCGGGGGCCGGTGGCCGGAGTGCGCGCCTGAAGCGCGCCGGGGCCGGCGAGTGACGTCCTCCGCTCGCCGCCGTCACTCCGCCGGTCCCCGGTTGGCGTCGCGCAGTGCGCGCATCGCCTCGGTGAGGGTGCGGAATCCGTCGTCTCCGAGGGGCGTCAGCACGCGGGCCCGGAGGATCTGGGTCGCTGTCAGAGACATGGCCCGGGCGGTGTCCTGTCCGTCGGCGGTCAGTTCGAGGTAGATCACGCGCCGGTCCTCCTCGCACGACACACGCCGGGCCAGGTCGGCGCCGCACAGTCGGTCGGCGAGCTTGGTGAACCCGCCGCTGGACATGCCGGCCTCCTGCGCCAGACGGGTCATCGGCATGCGCTGCTCGGGGGCGATGAGGAGGCGCATCAGTACGTTGGCGGAGCCCCTGGCGAGGTCGAAGCGCTCGCCCAGCTCGCTCGCGAGGGACTCATGGGTGGCGTGGAAGCCCTCCTCGACCAGCTTCCACCCCTGGAGCAGTTCATGATCGATGCCGAGGTCGTCGTTCCGGTCGTCGTCACCGTCGGCCGGGGACGGCGGTGCCGCGTGCTGCGGGCCCGTCGCTTCGTTCTCCATGGCTGTCTCAACGCGCGGGCGGCGCGGATGTTTCCCCGGGGCTGCGGGATCGGGCTGGTCGCCGGCCCGGACGACTCGGTCTCGGGCCGGCAGCCAGGCCGATGGGTCAGCCGGCGGCGTGGGCGCCGGTGACGGACTGGGCGCAGACGACGCCGAGGCCCTAGGCGCCGCCCCAACTGCCGTGCACCGGCAGCCCTAGGCGAGGCCCTCGACCATCGGGGCCGGCGGCATCGGGCCGACATGGGTGCCGAAGCCGTGGCGGATGTCGACGATGCCCATCGCCTGGAGCGCCTTGAGGGCCTCGCGCACGGAGTTCCGGCCGGCGTCGAGCAGCGCCATCAGCTCGGGCTCGGTGGGCGGCGCGGCGCCCGGGGGCAACCGGCGGTCGATGATGAGCTTCTTTATCCGCTCCTGCAGATCGCGCGCCATGGCCAGAGGGTAACCGGCCAATCCGTATGTTTCCCCGGTGTGCGCGCATGCGAGAGGGCCCCTCGCCGTGGCGAGAGGCCCTCTCGGTCGTGCGCCGCCAGGGACTCGAACCCCGGACCCGCTGATTAAGAGTCAGCTGCTCTAACCAACTGAGCTAGCGGCGCCTGCTGACCCGGAGAACTCTACCCGATCTCGGCGGGTGCTCCCGACCGGGCGTCCGCTCGGGGCGCCCGGTCCGGCCGTCCGTACCCCCAAGTGACGGCCACCCGTGCATCTTTCGGGGCGTCAACAGGCGGTTCGAGTGGACAGTTGGAAAGCTGACGCATTTACATAAATAGGACAAATTCGCCAGGGTGCGGACAGGGAGTGTGAGGGGAATCGCATGAAGACTCCGGCATTCGAGGAATTCGATCCCACAAGCGACTGCGACTGCCCCGGATGCGCACGCGGACGCCGCCCCGGCCACCGCACCCGCCCCTGCGGCCAGGCCCTGCGTCCGGCGGCCCGCGGGGTCCTCGCCTTCGCCGCCGCCGCGGGCGCGGTGCTCGCCGTCCCGGGCCAGGCCATGTCCGCCCCCGCGATCGTCCACGACAACCCCTGGCCCATCGTTCCCGCAGGTGAGGAGCCGCCGGCCACCCCGCAGGGCCGCATCACACCGCTGCACGGCACCGGTGTGATGCCGAGCGGGGTGGTGACGCCCACGACGACCCGGGCCGAGATCATCAACCGGGCCAAGAAATGGGTCGCGGCCAAGGTCCCGTACAGCATGGACGACTACTGGTCGGACGGGTACCGCCAGGACTGCTCCGGCTTCGTGTCCATGGCCTGGAACCTCGGCAGCAACGAGTGGACGGGCAGCCTGGACCAGTTCGGCACCCGCATCACCAAGGACGAGCTCCAACCCGGCGACATCCTGCTCTTCCACAACGCCGACAACCCGGAGAAGGGCTCACACGTCGTCATCTTCGGCGGCTGGACCAACTACACCCACCGGAACTACACGGCCTACGAGGAGACCCCGCCGCGCGCCCGTCGCAGGACCACCCCGTACGCCTACTGGTCCAACTCCAGCCGCTATGTGCCGTACCGCTACAAGGGCGTCGCGGACAGCAAGGCCGCCAAGGAGGGCGAGAACGCTCCGGCCGGGGTGGGCGGCGCGCCGCTGCCGACGGTCGGCATCCCCGGTCTCGCCTCCGTCGGCCAGGACGCCGACGGCTCCTATGTCGCCGAGCTCGGCGGTCTGCTCGGCGTACGCGGCCGGTCCCACCTTCCGCACCCGGGGGTGATCCCGCCACCGGGTGCGGAAGGCGGGAGCAGGACTCGGGCGCTGTTCCCCGTGGGGGCCGCACCCGGGCCGGTCCCGGCGACCCCGCCCGGGGGCCGCCCGGCGGGCTCCGGGAAGGCGTCGGGGCTGCCCGCCTATCCGGGCCGGGGCGCCTTCCGGCCGGGCGCCGTCGGCCCCGATGTCACCCTGCTGGGCCGGAAGCTGGTGGAGAAGGGGTTCGGCAGGCACTACGCCGGCGGGCCGGGGCCGCGCTGGACCGAGGCCGACCGCCGCAATGTCGAGGCGTTCCAGCGTGCCCAGGGCTGGCGCGGCGCCGCCGCCGACGGCTACCCGGGTCCGGAGACCTGGCGACGGCTCTTCTCCTGACCCCCGGCCTGTCCCTGTCGTCCCTGTTCCCCGGCCCGCTGTGCGAAGCATCCCGGTACGAGACCTCCTGGCGCGGAGGGTGGAGGCACCTATGAACACGACGTCATCGCCGGTCCCGGAGCCCGAGGGGGTGCCGCTCGACCCCGGCACCTCGTCGGCCCGGCTCATCCATGGCGAGTCGACCACCGAGATCCCGGTTCATCTGCTGTTCCGGAACGCCCCCGAACCGGCGTCCCTGCCGGTCGCGCCCACCGTGGTGGGGCGCCGGCTCGGCACCGGTGAACAGCCGTGTGTGCGCCCGCCCGTCGAGCCGGCGCGGCGGTCGCCGGTCGCCGATCCCGAGCTGGCCGAGCGGCCGGCCTGGGTGCTGCCCGGGTCGGTGGGCGTGCTGGCCGGGCTCGGCGGCTTGACGGGCTGCGGGGTCGTGTCGTGGTGGGCGGGTGTTCTCTCGCCGGCCGCGATGCGGGTGCTGGAGCTTCCGGCGAGCGCAAACGCGGGACTCGGGCCCGCGCAGTTGGCGGCGTACGTCGGCGCGGGGGCGCTCGGTCTGCTGGGCTTCAGCGGGCTCATGCGCGGGCGCGCGGGATACGCCTGGGTGCTCCGCGTGTTCGGCAGCTACCGGGGCACGGCCCGGCGCACCGGCCTGATGTGGGTGAACCCGCTGGTGGTGCGTCACCGTGCCGATGTCCGGCTGCGGCACTGGCGCAGCGAGCCGATCCCCACGGTCGACGCCAACGGGGTCGCTCTTCGGGTGGTCGTCCTGGTGACCTGGCGGGTGAAGGACACCGCGCGCGCCGTGCTCGGCATCGACGACCACCAGACCTATCTGCGGGAGTGCGTGGAGTCGGCACTGGCGCGGGTGGTGCCGCAGGTGCCGGTGGAGTCGTCCGCGACCAAGGACGTGGTGAGTCTGCGCAATGTCGAGGCGATCGGTGACGCGCTGACCCGGCTGGTGGCGGCGGAGGCGGAACCGGCCGGGCTGGAGGTGTTCGCGGCGCAGCCGACCCGGATCGAGTACGCGCCCGAGGTCGCCGAGCGGCTGCAGCGCCGCCGTATCGCCGCGCTCGACGCCGAGCACCGGGACACGGTGCTCAGCACGGTCGTGGACTCGGTGGAGGACACGGTGACCCGGCTGACCACGCGGGGTCTGGTGGAACTCGACGACTACGAACGCAAGGCGCTGGTGAAGGACCTGACGGTCGCGTTCTACACGGGACGCACGGCCGACGGGGGGTGAGGAACCGGCACCGGGACGGGGATGGACATGTACAACTCACCGCCATAATCTGGAACTTGGTCTAGACCTGAAAGCGCGCGCACGGCTCGAGGAACTCCCCACATCCTTAGGAGCGGCAGCATGCGCATCCGTACGACCAGAAGGGCGAAGTGGTACGTGGCCGCGGTCGGCCTCGCCACCGCGGGTTCGTTCGTGCTCTCCACCGGTGGCGCCAGCGCTCACGGCTACACCGACCAGCCCCTCAGCCGACAGAAGATGTGCGCCGCGAACGGCGGCATCGTCTCCGGCTGCGGCGACATCCAGTGGGAACCGCAGAGCGTCGAGGGCCCCAAGGGCTTCCCGGCGGCGGGGCCCGACGACGGGCGGATCTGCTCGGCGAACCACACCGACTTCGGCGCGCTCGACCAGCCGAGGACGCCCTCCGGCGCGGCGTGGCCGACGACCAGGGTGACCGGCGGACAGAGCTACACCTTCCGCTGGCAGTTCACGGCATCGCACGCGACGACCGACTTCAGGTACTACGTCACCAAACCGGGCTGGAACCAGAACCACGCCCTGACCAGGGCGGATCTCAACACCACCCCGTTCCTGACGGTCCCGTACAACGGTCAGCGCCCGCCGTCCACGCTCACCCACACCGGCACCCTGCCGACCGGGCTGAGCGGACACCACGTCATCCTCGGCGTGTGGACGATCGCGGACACGGGCAACGCGTTCTACTCGTGCGCGGATGTCACGTTCTGAGCACCGCCCCGTCCCGAGTCCGTGCCGGGGGATATTTCTGAGCCTGGCTTGAGGAGCCCCGGCGATCCGGGCGGGTACGTTCCACGCACGTCGACATGACCATGACGGCGTGCGTGGAGCCGTACCGGACTCGGGGGAAACATGGACTTCATCTTCTACGCGATGCCGGGCCTGATCATGGCCGGGGCGCTCACCATGGCGGCGCGTGTGGTCCGCAGCGCGCTTCAGCTGAGGAGCAACTGGAACAGCGGCCTCACCGCCGAGGCGCGCTGTCTGCGGACGTACACGACGACCAGCGGCGGCCACGGTGACACCGCCGTCTCCACCACGCTGCATCACGTCTACGAGTTCACGACCCGCGAGGGCCGCACCGTCCGCTTCGAGGAGAGGGGCGGCTCGCGGACGACGCTCGAGGGTGACATCGTCCCCGTCCACTACACTCAGGCCCATCCCGAACGCGCGACGGCCCACGCCCCGGCCCGGGGCAGGACCCTGGCGGGCACGGTGGGGACCCTCGTCTTCCTCTCGGTGATCGTCGCGTTCTGCATCGGCTTCATGGCCACGTACCACGCAGTCGCCGAGGACGTCCCGTTCGCGGGCATGCCGTAGGTCGGTCGGCAAAGGCGTCGACAGCGCGGCGATGCGGGCCGGTCGGAGCGGTGCGCGAACTCGGTTCCGGGAGGACGGGGTGGCGTGGTCCCCCACAACGCGCGGCGAAGCCGCGCAGAAACAACGACGGCGAGTCCGTTCGCGCTTTCCGCGAACACGACTCGCCATCGTCAAACGTGCGCCGCCAGGGACTCGAACCCCGGACCCGCTGATTAAGAGTCAGCTGCTCTAACCAACTGAGCTAGCGGCGCAGACTCCGTCGCTTTTCGCTCTCGCGTCCGGCGACAAAAGAAATACTACCTGGTCCCTGGGGGTGGTCGTGACCACCTTCAGATCGCCAGGGAGAGCAGCACCGGGGCCGCCCCCTTGTTCAGCCGGTCCGCCGCCTGCCGCAGCCGGTGCGCGTGCTCCACCGGCAGGGACAGCGCCAGACAGCCGACCGAGGAGCCCGCGGTGATCGGGACGGCCGCGCAGACCGTGCCCACCGCGTACTCCTGGAGGTCGAGGACCGGGACCGTCGGCGGATGGGCGTCGAGGCGGGACAGCAGTTGCCGCTCGTTGGTGATCGTCCGCGAGGTGAGCCGGGCCATCTTGTGCCGGGCGAGGTGGTCCCGCCGGCCGTTGACGTCGAGCTGCCCGAGCAGGCTCTTGCCGACGGCGCTCGCGTGCGCCGAGGAGCGGAAGTCCACCCACTCGTGCACCGCGGGCGTCGCCGGGCCCTCGGCGCACTGGGTGACCCGCACCTCGCCGTCGATGTACCGGCTGATGTAGACCGCGGCGCCCACCGAGTCGCGCAGCTCGTCCAGGATCTGCTGGAGCTTCTCCCGCAGCGCCTCCTCATGGCTCTGGGCCGAGCCCAGCCGGCTGAGGGCGGCGCCGGTGACGTACGCGCCGTCGGCGGTCTGCTCGACGTACCCCTCCCGGCGCAGCATCCGCAGCAGGGGGGTCAGTCGCTGGGTGCCCAGGCCGGTCAGGCGGGCCAGTACGGCGTCGGTGACACCGGTGGAGTGCCGCGCCACCGTCTCCAGAACGCGCAGCGCGTCCTGGGCCGAGTGGTACGGAGCGGTCGGCTCATGGGTCAGCGCCACGGTCTCCCCCTGCGCTTTTTGGGCCATTCTCGGGACAGCTTGGCTGACTCCACGATACGGCTCAAGGGCACCCCAGGGGGCGGGTGTTGACGAACTCTCTGGCCGACTCCGGCCCGCTCAGCAGGAACGCGCCACTCTGGCATATGTCAAGGTCATGCCCCGATCGACCCGGCCCGACCCGATCGACATGTTCACTTCCTGTAGTCAGAGCACTGCGCTGAGGAACTCCCGCGTGCGAGTGTGCTCGGGTGCGCTGAAGATCTTCTCCGGGGTACCCGCCTCGACGACATGGCCGGAATCGAACATGAGGATGCGGTCCGAGATGTCCCGCGCGAAGTTCATCTCGTGGGTCACGCAGAGCATGGTGATGTCCGTGGTGTGCGCGATGTCCCGCAGGACGTCGAGGACCCCGGCGACCAGCTCCGGGTCGAGCGCCGACGTCACCTCGTCGAGCAGCAGCACCTGCGGGCGCATCGCCAGCGCCCGGGCGATCGCGACGCGCTGCTGCTGGCCCCCGGAGAGCTGGCTCGGGTACTTGTCGAGGTGGTCGCCGAGCCCCACCAGGTCCAGCAGCTCCCGCGCCCGCTGCTCCGCCTCGTCCTTCGACAGCCCGAGGACGGCGACCGGCGCCTCGGTGACGTTGCGCAGCACCTTCATGTTCGGGAACAGATTGAACTGCTGGAAGACCATTCCTATGTTCTTGCGGATCTCCCGGACCTGCTTCTCACCGGCCGGGAACAGCCGCTGCCCGCCGACCGTGATCGTGCCCTCGTCGGGCTGGGCCAGGGTCATCAGCAGCCGCAGGATCGTGGTCTTGCCGGAGCCGGAGGGGCCGATCAGCGTGACGTGCCGGCCCGCCTCGACCGAGAAGTCGAGTCCGTCGAGGACCGTGTGGCGGCCGAAGCGCTTGGTGACCTTGTCGAAGCGGATCAGCTCGCCGGTCGCCGGCGGCTGGCCGGCGCGGGCGTCGGGTTCCTTCATGAGGGGGGTGTCAGCGGACAAGACGGCGCTCCAGGGCTCGCAGGAGGAGAGAGGCGGGGTAGGAGATCAGGACGAAGGCCACCCCGATGACGGTGAGTGGCTCGGTGAACTGGAAGTGCTGCTGGGAGAAGAGCCGCGCCTCGCCGAGCATGTCGAGGACGGTGATCGTCATCAGCATCGGTGTGTCCTTGAGCATCGCGATGACGTAGTTGCCGAGCGCGGGCACGACCCGGCGGATCGCCTGCGGCAGGATCACCGCCGTCCAGGTGCGCACCGGCGGCAGGCTCAGCGCGGTGGCCGCCTCCCACTGACCGGCGGGCACGGCGTCGATGCCGGCCCGGTAGACCTGCATCGTGTACGTCGAGTAGTGCAGGCCGATCGCGACGACACCGGTGGTCAGCGCGGAGAAGGCGAGCCCCCACTCGGGCAGCACGTAGAAGAGGAAGAACAGCTGCACCAGCAGCGGGGTGTCGCGGATGAACTCGGTCACGATCCCCACCGGCCAGGTCGCCCACCCCCAAGCTCTCGACTTCGCTCGAGCAGGGGGGACCCCCATGCTCGGCGTGCGCATCAGCAGCGCCCACACCAGACCGAGGGCGAACGCGATCAGCGAGCCGAGCGCCAGTGCCTCCAGGGTGACCAGCAGGCCGTCCCAGAAGTGCGGCATGAAGGCGCGGACGGCGCCCCAGTCCCAGGTCACGAGACACCACCTCCGACGGGCTGCGGAACGGAGACTTCGGGCTGTGGCGCCTTGCCCACCCCGGCCTTGAGCCGGCGCTCCAGGCTCCGCATCAGCCGGGTGAGCAGGAAGGCGATCACGAAGTAGATGACCAGGACGTACGCGTAGATCTGCGCACTCTCCTGGAGTGCGAGCCGCACCAGGTTGCCGCTGAACGCCAGGTCACCCATGCCCATCACGGAGACCAGCGCGGTGCCCTTGAGCAGCTCCACCAGCAGATTGCTGAACGGCGGGATCATCTCCGGCACCGCCTGCGGCAGCAGGATCTTGCGCATGCGCTGCCAGGGGGTGAAGCTCAGCGCGACGCCGCCCTCCCGCTGCGCCGGGTCGACGGAGTTCAAGGCGCCGCGCACGATCTCGGCGCCGTAGGCCCCGTAGGTCAGGCCCAGGGCGAGGGTGCCCGCCCACAACGGCACCAGCTGCCAGCCGAAGGCGAGCGGCAGCACGAAGAACACCCAGAAGATCATGATCAGGGCGGAGGTGCCGCGGAACACCTCGGTGTAGAAGCCGGCGACGAAGCGCACGACCCATCGGCGATGGGTGCGGGCGATGCCGACGGCGAAGGCGACGGCCGTCGCGAGCAGGGCGCCGAGCACGAGGAGCTGGATCGTGGTCCAGACACCCTTCAGTACGAGTTCCCACAGGCCCGTGGTCATCCGCGGCACAGCTCCTTCGCGGTCATGTCCGTCATCTCGGCCCGGGTGAAGCCGAACGGCCGTAGAACGCGGAAGAGTTCGCCGTTGGCCCGCATCTTCTTCAGCTCGGCGTTGAAGGCGTCCCGCAGCGCGGTCTCGGTGCGCCGGAAGGCGAACGCGCCGCCGTCGACGTGCGGTTTTCCCTTCACCAGCGGCGCGAAGGGCTTCGTGGACTCGGCCGTACGGGACTTCTTGACGACCGCGCGCGTGGTCAGGGCGGTACCGGCGAACACGTCGACGCGGCCCGCCTCCACCGCGTTCAGACCCGCGACCTGGTCCGGCACGATGAGGAGGTCGCTCTCCTTGTAGCCGGCCTCCACCGCGTACTGGATCTCCGCGTATCCCGTGCCGGTGGCGAGTTTCGCCTTCTTCTCGACGACGTCCCGGTAGTCGTGCAAACCCTTGGGGTTGCCTTTGCGCACGATGAAGGAGTCGAGCATCTGGTAGTCGGGGTCGGCGAAGACGACCTGCTGGCAGCGGTCCGGAGTGACGTACATCCCGGCGGAGACGACGTCGAACTGCTGTGAGTTGAGCCCGGGTATGAGCGAGCCGAACTCGGTCGGTACGGGCTGGACCCGATCCACCCCCAGCCGGCGGAAGACGACTTTTGCCAGCTCAGGGGCCTCGCCGGTGAGCTTGCCGTCCTTGTCGATATAGCCGAAGGGGATCTCGCCTGCGATACCGAGGCGGACGACGCCCTGGGCCCTGAGCCGGCCGAGCAGATCCCCGCCGCGGCTGTTCGACGCCTCGGCCACTCGGCTGCAGCCGACGGCGCCCAGCGCGCCGAACGCGGCGAGGCCGGCGAGCAGCGACCGTCTGGTGGATACCGGTTTCCCTGTGTGATGCGTCCGTGGTGCGGCCATGGGCGCGCGGCTACCCCGCACCACGCCAGGTATTCAGGCCGATTTCTTTCGGCGTGAGGCCGGCCGTGCCGGCCGCGGCTGAGCGGCTCAGTGGCCGGGTACGTAACCGCGTCGCTTGTCGACCACGTTCAGCAGCGGCTTGCGGGCTTCCCAGCGTGTGTACAACTCCACGAACTGGCGGCCCAGTTCGTCGTGCAGACCGACCGTGTTGCCGCTCATCCGCGGGGACAGCAGCAGGCCCGGGACCCGCCACAACGGGCTGTCCGCAGGGAGCGGTTCCTGCCGGAGGACATCCAGGGCCGCCCCGGCGATCCAGCGCTTCGACAGTGCGGCGACGAGCGCCTCCTCGTCCACCAGCGCGCCATGCCCGACGTTGATGAAGCGCGCGGAGGGCTGCATCACCCCGAAACGGCGGGTGTCGAACATGCCGAACGTCCGGTCGGTGAGCGGCGCCGCCGCGATCACCCAGTCGGCGCGGGCGAGCATCCGGTCGAGATCGGCGGGACCGTGGATTCCGGTGAGCGGGACGCGGCCCACGATCGACGTCGTGACATCGAGTGACTTGAGCGTACGGGCTATCGCGCGCCCGACCGGCCCGGAGCCGACCACGCACGCGCGCGTGCCCGCGATCCGGGTGACCGCGCGCGGCCGCCACTCCCGGTCCCGTTGCAGATCCCAGGTGCGGGGCAGGTCCTTGGCCAGCGCGAGGACGAGCCCGGCCACGTACTCGGCCACCGGCTGCTCGAAGATCCCGCGCGCATTGGTCACCACGGTGTCGGACGCGGTGAGTTCGGGGCACATCAGATGGTCCACCGCCGTGCTCGCCGTGTGCAACCAGCGCGGCCGGGGGCCCTCGCCGGGCCAGACCTCGCGCACCGCGTCCGTGGGGAAGTCCCAGACCAGCAGCACATCGGCGCCCGGCAGCCGTTCGGCCAGCGTGGCGGCGTCCGCGTGTTCGATCCGCGCCCGCCCGGTGAGCCGGCCGAGCCGGGGAAGGGGTTCGGCGTCCAGCACGAGCAGGGTGGGGCGGCCGGGCGGGGAAGGGGTCATACGGGAGCCGTTTCTCCCTTCGGCGGCGGCCGGCCCAACGGCCGGTCCGGCGTCTGACATGCGCGGATTGACCACGGTCGCACCCGATCCCGGCGCCGTCAACAGGGTCGGGACACACCGTCCGGTACGGCCGTCCGGGGCCTCGGCACCGGCCCCGGAGGCCGCGCGCGACCCGGCGCCTCTCGGCCATCCGGGTGAGGGAGGGGACGGCCCCGCGTCACCTGGGTACCCGGGTCATGGGCCCGTCTCGGACCACGCCGAAGGAGGCGGCGGACCGGGACCCGTACCGCCGGAAGAACAGGAAGGTTGGGCATGACCGCACTCGGATTCCTCTACCCGGGCCACTACGCCGAGGACGACTATCCACGCATGGAGCAGTTGCTGGGCAGCGACATCCGGGCGGACCTCGTGCACACCGACGACGCCGAGGAGGCGCAGCTGAGGGAGGCCCTGCGCCGGGGCGCCCTCCCTGCGGCGGCCGAGCGGCCGGAGAGCGGCGTACCGAGGCGGCTCGCGGCCGGTGTCGACGAGCTGCGGCTCGCGGGCGCCGAGACGGTGGTGTGGGCGTGCGCCGGCGGCAGCTTCGCCCATGGCTGGGAGGGCGCCCATGAGCAGGTGCGCGCCCTGGCGCTCGCCGCCGGGATGCCGGCCTCCTGCACCTCCTTCGCGTTCGTGCACGCGGCGCAGGAGATCGGGGTACGACGGGTGGCGGTCGCGGCGGCCTACCCGGACACCCTGGCGGAGCTGTTCGCGGGGTTCCTGCGGGCCGGGGGCCTGGAGGTGGTGTCGGTGCACGGGGTGGGCGCCGCCCCGGACGAGGTGAGCACCTGGGGCGCGGCCCAGGTGCTGACGCTGGCCCGCGAGGGTGATCACCCCGACGCCCAGGCGGTATTGCTCCCCGACACCGCCCTGCACACGGCCGCGTATCTCCCGGAGCTGGAGAAGGGGCTGAGCAAGCCGGTCCTCACCGCGAACCAGGTCACGATGTGGGAGGCGCTGCGCCTGGTGGACCGCCGGGTGAACGCGCCGGCCCTTGGTTCGCTGTTCACCAAGGAACCGATCGTCCAGGTGTGACGGGGCGGGGCGGCCGGGCCGGCGGACGCGTCCGGCGGGAATAACCGGGGACTGCCTCCTGTTCCGGCTGAGGAGACGCCACGTACAACACAGGAGGCACCCCGGTGGACGAGATCCGAGGCACGGCGCAGGGCACCGCCCCCGTCCCCCTCTCGGTACTGGACCTGGTCACGGTCGGAGCGGGCAGTACCGCCTCCGACGCCTTGCGCACCAGCGTCGCCCTCTCCCGCCTCGCGGAGTCCCGCGGCTTCCACCGCTACTGGGTCGCCGAACACCACTCCATGCCGGGCGTCGCCTCCTCCTCGCCCGCGGTCATCCTCGCCCACCTCGCCGCCCACACCGAGCGCATCCGGCTCGGCTCCGGCGGCGTGATGCTGCCCAACCACGCCCCGCTGGTCATCGCGGAGCAGTTCGGCACGCTGGAGGCCATGGCCCCCGGGCGGGTCGACCTCGGCCTCGGCCGCGCCCCGGGCACCGACGGCGCAACCGCCGCCGCCCTGCGCCGCACCGACCGGTTGAACGAGGGCGCCGACGACTTCCCCCAACAGCTCGCCGAGCTGACCCGCTTCCTTGACGACGACTTCCCGGACGGCCACCCCTACGCCCGGATCCACGCGATCCCGGGCCCGGTCCAGGCCACCACCCCGGGCGGCGTCCAGTCCCCGCACCGGCCGCCGATCTGGCTGCTGGGCTCCTCCGGCTTCAGCGCCCGGCTGTCCGGCATGCTCGGACTGCCCTTCGCCTTCGCCCACCACTTCTCGGCGCAGAACACCATCCCGGCGCTGGACCTGTACCGCGAGTCCTTCCGCCCCTCCGAGGTCCTCGACGCCCCCTACGCCCTGATCGGCGTCAGCGCGCTCGCCACCGACGAGGAGAAGGAGGCCCGCCGTCAGGTGCGGGCGGGTGCCCTGAACATGGTGCGGCTGCGCACCGGCCGGCCCGGTCTGTTCCCCGACCCGGCGGAGGCCGAGACACTCACGCTCAGCCCGATGGAGGAGGAGTTCATCCAGACCTGGTCCGCCAACGTCGTCCACGGCACCGCGGACGAGGTGCGGGCCGGCCTCGACGACCTTCAGAAGCGCACCGGCGCCGACGAGTTGATGATCACCTCGCACGCCCACACGGGTGAGCTGCGCGTGCACTCGTACGAACTGATCGCGGACGCCTACGGGTTGCCGGTCTCCTGAGCGTGGCGGGGGGGGGGGCCCCGGGGGCCGCCCCCCCCCCCCCCCCCGGGGGGGCGGCGGCCCCCCCCCCCCCCCCCCCGCCCGGGGGGGGGGGGGGGGGGGGGGGCCGCCGCCCCCCCGGGGGGGGGGGGGGGGGCGGCCCCCGGGGCCCCCCCCCCCGCCACGCTCAGGAATGGCCGCAGGCCTCCGCCTCCACCAGCTCCGAGATGCGGTCGGGCGGCACGGGCCGCGAGTACAGCCAGCCCTGCCCGGTGTCACAGCCGATCCGGCGCAGCCGGGTGGCCTGCGCCGAGGTCTCCACGCACTCCGCGGTGACCGTCAGCCCCAGCCGGTGGGCGAGCCGGATCATGGCCTCGACGACGACCTCGTCGGCGGGGTTGGGGTGGTGGGCGTCCGAGCCCTCGTACTGGAATCCGCGGACGAACGAACCGTCCAGCTTCAGCACGGACACCGGCAGCCGGCTGAGATAGGCGAGGTTCGAGTAGCCGGTGCCGAAGTCGTCGATGGCGATGCGCACCCCCATGTCGCTGAGCGCCTGGAGCGCCTGGAGCGGTCGGCCGGCCGAGCCCATGACCGCGGACTCGGTCAGCTCCAACTGCAGCAGACGGGGGGCGAGTCCGGTCTCCGAGAGGGTTCCGGCCACGTCCGCCACCAGGTCGGAGTCCCAGACCTGGCGCACCGCCACATTCACACTGACGAAGATCGGCGGCTCGTCGGGGCGCTCCAGCTGCCAGCGGCGGGCCTGGAGGCAGGCGGTCTTCAGCACCCAGCGCCCGAGCTGCACGATCGAGCCGTCCTCCTCCGCCAGTCCGATGAACCGATTCGGCGTCAGTGTGCCGAACTGCGGGTGGTGCCAGCGCACCAGCGCCTCCACGCCACGCACCCGTCCGTCCTCCATGCCCACGAGAGGCTGGTACTCCAGGGCGAACTCGCCCCGCTCGATGGCGGGGCGCAGACCGGAGGACAGGGCCTGGCGGGTCATGCGGTGGGCGTTGCGCTCGGGGTCGAAGAGGGTCCAGCGGGACTTCCCGTCGGCCTTCGCCCAGTACAGCGTCGTGTCGGCCGCCTGCATCAGACCCGTCGCCGTGGTCCCGGCCGCGTGCCGCTCCACCACACCGATGGACGCCGAGACCGACAACCGCTGCCCGGCCAGGTCGAACGGCGCCTGGAGCGCCTTGAGCACCGACTCGGCCAGCTCGGCGAGTTGGTCGGTGCCCGTCGAGTCCTCGACGAGCAGGGCGAACTCGTCGCCGCCGAGCCGGGCCACCAGGGGAGTGGTGGCCCGGTTGTGGCCCGCCTCGTCCGCGCAGTGCGTCAGACGCTCGGCGACGGCCGCGAGCAGCCGGTCGCCGACGCGATGGCCGAGGGTGTCGTTGACCGCCTTGAAGCCGTCGAGATCGAGGTAGCACAGCCCGATCCGGCCGGTCCCGCTCTCCTCGTACGACTCGGCCTCCAGTGCGGCAGACAGGCGTTCGAAGAACAGCGTCCGGTTGGGCAGCCGGGTCATCGGGTCGTGCATCTGCAAGTGGCGCAGCCGGGACTGCAGTTCCCGACGGGCGCTGATGTCGGAGACCGAGAGCAGGACGGCCCGCTCGGTCTCGGGCAGCGGGGTGACGGTCACCTGCACCCAGAGCGAGTGCCCGTCGGGGTGCTTGAGGCGGCGCGCACAGCGCAGCCGGGCCTGACGGCCGCGGAGCACCTCGCGGTACGCGTGCCAGGTGCGGGCGTCGGAGGACAGATCGAGCAGGTCGGCGGCGACCTTGCCGGGCAGCCCGTCGGTGCCGGTGCCGAGCAGCTCGCCCAGCGTGTCGTTGGCGGTGACCACCAGGCCCTCCCGGTCGACGACCGCCATGGCGTGCGGCGCGGCGGCGAACACGGCGCCGAAGGAGGGGGATCGCGGGCGGGGGGACGGTGGGGAGGCGGACTGCGGGGAGGCGGCGGCGCCCGGTTGCGGCAGCGCGTCCGCGGGAGGCGGTAGCGGATACGCCCCGAGGAGGGGCGGTGGTTCAGGCGTACCGGATGGCGTGCTCTCGTGACTCTCTGTGACGGCCGGGCCGACGAGGTCTGTCGCGGGCGCCTGCCCTTCGGACATTCCGCTCATCGCTCGCTCCCGCAGTGCACTCGTTCTACGTACGGATCTCGTGGGTCTCGTCGGGGTAGACGGCCGCTCGGGGTGCGGCCGCACAGGCCGTGTTCGTGCAGGAAAGTGTGCCGATCATAGAGGCTGCTACAGGGGCCTTCCAGCCGCTGTCCAGTCTCCCGGAACGAGCACATGGTCTGACAGATCGTTTCTGCTCGCACCTTGCCCCGGTCCATCAGGCCGCCTTCGACTGTGACGTTCCGTGAGTATTCGGGGTGTCAGCCCATGTCGGCCGCCCCCTCGGCGCTTGTGCGCCGGTGTGTGCTCCCGCCCGCACTGCCCCTCCCCCCGGCCGTCGCGGTTTCCCTCCTGGCCTTTCCCCCGACTGACGGCCTCTCACCCTTCTGGGGCAGACAAACAGGACGTAGTAATACAAGTAGGACAAGGCTGGGTGCGTACTTGCCTGAATCGCACCCGGAGGTCGACGTGCCGCGTCCGCTCCCCAGCAGGGGGTTCAGCCACGAGGCTCCGTGGCCACGCGCCCGCGGGCGGACGCCTTTCGTCGTGCGTCGGACCGTTGCCGCGGCCACCTCGATGACGGCGCTGGTCGCGACCTCCCTCGTCACGGGCCCCGCGCTCTTCGGCTCCCTCGACGCGCCCTGCGAACTCACCCGGAGCGAAGCGCACCACTCGGAGGGCATCGACACCTGGAACACCGCCTACACGCGGCCCACCCGGCCGCTGGACGCGGTCCTGATCTTCCTGTCCTTCCCGGACTCCGTGCCGACGACCACGCCGGCCGAGCTGACCTCGGACTACTTCCCGGCCACCAGTCGCTTCTTCGGCCGCGCCTCCTACGGCCGGTTCACGGTGCGGCCGCATCCGCTGGACCACTGGATCCGGATGCCCCACCCCTCTGTCTCGTACGGCGTACAGCGTGACTGGGACCCCGATCACCGGAGCGCGTATCTGCACGACGCGCTCGCCGCGGCCGACAAGGAGGTCGACTTCTCGCGGTACGACGTCGTGTACTTCGTGGCCGACCCGGACGCGCCCGGCATCGACTCGGACGCCACGAAGGTGGTCAATCTGGAGACCCCGTTGCAGGCCGACGGCACGGATGTGCGCCGGGTGGTCACGGTCTTCGAGAAGCATCCGCCGGACCGGCTGGTGCTCGCCCATGAGACCGGGCATGTCTTCGATCTGCCCGACCTCTACCACCGGCCGGTGGACGGCAAGGGCGACTGGGACACCTACGTCGGCGACTGGGACCTCATGGGCAGCCAGTTCGGCCTCGCCCCGGATCTCTTCGCCTGGCACAAGTGGAAGCTGGGCTGGCTGGACGACCGCCAGGTGGTGTGTGTGCGGGGCAGGGGGAGCACCCGGTTGACGCTTGAGCCGCTGGGGGCGGGAGAGCAGGGAGTGCCGGAGGTGGCGGTGAACGCGGGTTCGCCCGCGGACTCCGGGAGGGAGCGGGAGCGGCCCCTCGGGCCCGGAGTGCAGGCGTTCGGGTCCGGGCGCGGCACCAAACTGGCGGTCGTGCGCACCGGGCCCGACAGTGTGCTCGCCCTGGAGGCGCGCGATGCCACGGGGAACGACAGTGCGACCTGCGCCCAGGGGGTCCTCGTCTACCGCGTCCACGGCGACACGGCGTCCGGCGGCGGCCCGATCGAGGTCCTCGACGCCCATCCGCACTCCTCGGCCTGCTGGAACACCTCGGTGTACCCGGCCCTGGCGGACGCCCCCGTGGACGTGGGGGAGAGCTTCACGGTGCCCGGCGACGACGTGCGGGTGGAGGTGGAGGACCGCACGCCCACGGGGGCGTGGACGGTACGGATCACTCGGCAGTGACCATGACGTGGTGTGGGGGTGTGGGTGGCGGAGCCCCCACTGGGCGCGGCGAGGCCGCGCGGAACACAGCGATGGCGAGCCGGTTCGCGCTTTCCGCGAACACGACTCGCCATCGCCATCGTGCGCCGCCAGGGACTCGAACCCCGGACCCGCTGATTAAGAGTCAGCTGCTCTAACCAACTGAGCTAGCGGCGCCTGCTGACGTCGTAGACATTAGCACCCTGGTCGGCGGGAGGAAAAATCGATATCCGTACGGCAGAGGAGGCGGCCGCCCGGGCCGCCCGGACCGCCGCCCACAGGACGACTTCCGGTCCGGGAAGCCAGGGACGACGGGTGTCGGGTGCGACGAGCCAGCGGGACTCGGAGCGGCTGCCGGGGCCGGCCTCAGGGGTGGTGGGGCTGCTCGCGGGCACGGTGACGGCGTCCCCGGGGCCATGGCACAGCAGCGGCGGCACCACCGGGGTGCGACCGCCCCACTCCTCCCAGTCCAGCAGCGCCGGCAGCCGCCGGGCCGTGCCCGGCGCCGTGAACAGCAGCATGCGCCCCCGGTGCTCGGCGACCGGCCCGGAGCCCGGCCCCTCGCCCCAGAGCCGGTCGAGCATCCGCCGCCCGAAGATCGCGGGGGCGCTCACCACGTCGAACGCGGTGCCGCAGGGCAGCACGACCGGGGCGGTGGGCCGCTCCGCCCAGTACGCCGCCGTACTACGCGGATACGTTCCTGCGGAGGCGAGCCACGCGGCCCCCTCCGAGGTGGGGCGGAACGGCTCGGTGAACGGCGCTCGACTGCTCATGACAGTCAGATGTACCGGGCGTGAGCGGTCCGTCTCCGAGAGTTGTGGAAAACCGGTACACCAAAGGCCCGGGCGGAGTATCGTGCCGCCGCATATGCCAGAAGATCATTCGGTCGAGTGGTGCGGCGGACGCTCAGCCCAGGCTCTCGGGGCCGCTCGACTCGGCGCCCCGCAGCAGGTCCTGCCCGAACTCCACCATCTTCTTCGCGTAGTCCTCGGTCCACTCCGCCCGCTCGGCGATGTCCGCCGGGGTCAGCCGGTCGAAACGGCGCGGATCGGCGAGCTGGGCGGCGGCGATGGCCTGGTACTCCACCGCGCGGTCCGTGGCCGCACGGAACGCCTGGGCCAGCTCGGTCGCCCGCGTGAGCAGCGCCCGCGGATCGTCGATCGACTCCAGGTCGAAGAAGTGTTCCGGGTCGGAGGCCGCCTCCTCGGGCTCGAAGAGCAGGGGCGCGGGGCGTAGCCGCGGCTCGTTCCGACGCGGCGTGGGCTCCGCCATGTCTTCTCCTCCTCGTACGGTTCGGATGGCTCCCCTCGCGGGTGGGCCACCGTCCAT
This sequence comes from Streptomyces sp. NPDC001222, assembly GCF_042896945.1. Classification (NCBI taxonomy): domain Bacteria; kingdom Bacillati; phylum Actinomycetota; class Actinomycetes; order Kitasatosporales; family Streptomycetaceae; genus Streptomyces; species Streptomyces sp. NPDC001222. Next base: position 142,327 of record NZ_JBIAXT010000009.1, on the reverse strand, counting down.
TGTCGCGCGGCGCCGCAAGAGCGCGGGACCGAGCGGAAAGCGCCCGCCCGTGCTCCGCGCGCCACACGGCTCCGGACCTCTCAAGGCCGCCGGGCCCGGCGATGTTCCCGCCCCTCTCGGCCCGGGGTGCTCAGGGCCGCCACGCCACCCGGTGCTCGGACAGATGCGCCAGCACCGCGTGGTTCGCCTCCCAGCCGTCCGGGAACTTCACCGTCACCCCCAGTTGCACCGGCTCGGTCGAGGGGTGGTCGTCCAGCAGTTCCGTCACTCCCGCCCGGCACACCACGATGCACGCGTGCCGGTGCCGGGACGCCAGCACGCACAGCCGCCCGGTCTCCAGATGGAACGCCGTGGCGTCCGGTCGTCCCGACAGCGGGTGCAGCACCACCGTCACGTCGAACTCCCGGCCCTGGAGCCGGTTGGCCGTGTCCACCGTCACATCCGCCACCCCGAGCTCCGCCAGCGCGGAGCGCACCGCCGCCGCCTGATCGCGGTGCGCGGTGCCGACGGCGATCCGGTCCGCGGTCAGCGGCGCCGGCTCCGTCGCCCGCTCCGAGACCGCCGCCCCGCCCCGGTCCAGCAGCCGTCGTACGACCGTCGCGACCGCCCGTACCGCCTCCGGGTCCGTGCGGGGGGTGTGCCGGGCGGGGAGTTCGAGGAGCCCCCAGCCGCTCTCGGCCGCCTCGTCGATCACCCGGTCGGGACCCGAGCCGTCCGAGGGCACCCCGAACGCCAGCCTTCGGTCCCCGTGCCCCGTACCGCTGCGGAACGGCGTGTACGGATAGAACGCGTCCGACACCAGTGGCGCCGCCGACGCCGGCAGCCGCCAGGACACCGGCAGCCGGTGCTGCGGCAGCTCGGGATTGTGGGCCAGGAGTGTGGTCACGGCCGACGCCGAGGGGTCGTACGACAGACCGGCCCACTGCTCCGCGCCCACGATCGCGAACGGGTCCAGCTGGCCCGGGTCGCCCACGAACAGCGCCCGTTCGAACAGCCCCGCCACCGCCAGCAGCGCGTCCGAGCGCATCTGGTACGCCTCGTCGACGATCGCGTGCCGCCATGGCTCGACGTCCTTGACGTGCGCCCACTTGGCGGCGGTCGAGATGACGACGTCCAGGCCCGCCAGCTCCTTCGCCTTCGTCGACTTGCGGACGTTCGGCAGGTCGTCGAGGGCCTTGTCGTAGGGGTCCGGATCGCTGCTGTGCAGTCGGCCGACCGGGAGGTCCGGGTCCTTCTCCGCCAGCCGCAGCACCAGGTCGTCCACCTGCGCGTTGGTCTGTGCGATGACCATCAAAGGGCGCCCCGCGGACGCCAGTTCGAGCGCGGCCCGCACCACGAGCGTCGACTTCCCGGCACCCGGCGGCGAGTCCACGACGACCCCGCGGTGTGCGCCGTGCAGGGTGTCCCGCAGGATCGCGTCGGTGGCCCGGGCGGCCGCTGTCCCGGGGTCGAGGTCCCCGCCCGGCCGGGCGAACACGGTCACAGCACGTCCTCCTCGGTCACCGGGTCCGGCCGGGGCGTCGCGTCGGCCTCGCCCGGCGGCCCGCCATGGGTCCAGGGTGTCTCCTCCGGCTCGGGCAGCTTCGCCCCGCCACGCTGCTCGTGCTCGAACAGCGTGAAGCAGACGCGGTCGCCCTTCTCCGGCACGGATCCGGCCTCCGGCTCCTTGCCGCGGCCCATCTTGTCGACGATGCGCAGCACCACGAGGGCGCTCTCCGCGCCGTCCCCGTCGTGTTGCCGGCCGCCCTCGCCCGCGTCCTCGTAGCCGACGAACTCGGCCGCCTGCGGTTTTCCGCCCAGTGACCGGTACACCTTCACGCCCTCCCCCAGATGCGGCAGATCCTCGGTCCGTACGGTCACCAGCGGGCGGGGGCTCGGGCGCTTGCCCTCGCTGTACGCCATCACGACATCCGTGACCTCGCCCGCGAACGCCTCCCCGGCCAGCCGCCGCCCGGCCATCACCAGCGGGTCGTCCAGTGCCTCCTGGGCGTCCAGCCGGGCCTGTTCACGCTCGCGCGTGGCGAGCTTGTTCGCCGCGGTGACCGCGTCGTCGTGGCGCGGCTGGGGCGGCTCCCCGGCCACCACCCGGTCCCGGTGGCCGGTGAACGACCAGCGGTCGCGGGTCCACCGCTCCTCGGCGTGGGCGCCCTCCGGCAGCGTGCGCAGCAGATCGAGCCCGCGCCACACGGCGTCCCAGGTCGGCCGCGTACGGCTCTCCACCAGTGCCCGGATCTCCCCCTCTGCGGCGGACAGTTCCCCGAACCGGTCGTCCGCCTCGACACCGTCCTCGGCGGCGGCGAGCCGGGCCCGCGCGCGGTCGTAGCGTTCGATGGCGGGGGCGAGCAGCTTGTTGTCGAAGGCCGGGTCGGTGGCGGGTCCGGCCGGCGGGCACAGCAGCTGGCCCTCCGCGTCCCGTGCCAGCTCGGCCCACAGCGCCGCCTCCGCGCCCGAGGTGCCCTCCGGCGGATCGATCCAGGCGAGCAGCGCGCCCAGATGCTGGTCCTCCAGGCTCGACTGCCCGGTCGTCCAGTGCCGCGCCAGCACCTCGGTGAGGGCGAGCAGCAGCGCGGAGCCGGGCACCCGGGCGCGCTCCCCGAAGTGGGTGAGCCAGCGGCCGAGGAGCGGTACCCGGGGTGGCGCCGGATGCGGGGTCTGCGGGTCCTGCTCGGCGGTGCGGCGGAACCGCATGGAGCGCCCCAGCAGCCGTACGAAGTCGATGCCCGACCGGCTCGGCACGATCAGCTGCGGGGCGTCCGCGCACAGCTCGACCTCGACCTTGACCCGCTTGCCGGTCTCGGAGTCGGTCTCGGTGCGCTCGGCGGCCTCGACCGCTTCGGCGTACCCGTCGACGTAGGGCAGGACGATGTCGGCGAGGGCGGCGAGGAACGCGAACCTGAGGTCGCGGTCGCGCGGCTGGGGCACGACGAGCAGCCGGGGCGTGTCCCGGTCGGTGCCGACGAGCGCGCCGAGCGGTGCCCCGGCCTCACCGGCGGTGGTGAGCGGCACGAGGACGAGGGGGCGGTCGGACAGGTGCCGGTGCCGGACGGTGGCGGCGGGCTGGGCGTGCCCCGACCGCACGGCCTCCAGCCGGGCGAGGGTGGCGATCAGCGACATACGGCGCCCTCCAGGGCCCCGAGTGCCTCGGCACGCAGCTGTGCCGCCCGGCGCAGGGCCGCCACCGCCGGGTCGTCCGGGTCCCCGGCGCTCCCGTGGGCGGCGGCGAGGACGTCGTCCACCGTCGCGAGGCCGCCCAGGTCGGCGCGCAGCGATCGTCCGTAGGACGTCACGGCGCCCTCCGCGCGGGCACGCGCACGGCAGTGGAAGGCCATCTCGCAGGCGGCCAGGCACTCGGGCGCGTAGGCCGCGGGGACCGACTCGACGGCGGCCGCCAGTTCCTCCTGGGGCAGGTCGGGCGCGAGGCACATGCCCTCGGGGAGGCCGTCCGCGATCTCCTCGATCCTGGTGAGACGGGCCAGCTGGCGGCGGGTGACCGCGCGCTGCTTGCGGATGTCGACCGGGGAGGCGGCGGGCAGGTTGGAGAAGTCCTTGGGGCACACCAGGAGGATCCGGTGGCGCACCACGGGCGCGGGGGCGTCCGGCTCCGCGCCGAGGCGGGCGGCGACCTCCTCCAGCGCCAGGACGTAGACCGCGGCCTGGCGTGCGGCGGCTCCGACCTTCGCCGGGTCCGCCGAACCGTCCAGCAGCGGGAAGGACTTGATCTCCACGACGGTCCAGCTGCCGTCGGGGTGGACGACCACCGCGTCCGGCTCCAGGAACGCTGGGGAGCCCGCCACGTCCAGGACGAGCATCGGGTGGTCGAGCAGTGTCCAGGCGCGTGCCTCGACGGCCTCGCGCAGCGCCAGCGCCGTACGGGCGGTGCGGCCCTCCGGGCCGACGGCGGTGAGATCGGGGACGAGGGCTCCGTCCGGCGCCGCGGCGGCCGGGTCCAGCTTCTCGTGCACCAGGCGGAGCAGCTCCGCGCCGCCGTCCGCCTTGACCCGGGCCTCGAAGGCGTTGCCCCGCATGAAGGCGAACTGCGACTGTCCGAACCCCGACGGCGCGCCGAGCGCACCCGCCAGCGCCGCCTTGTCCACCCCCGCGCCGTCCAGGAGCGCGCGCCGCCTGCACCCGGGGTTCGCGGCGAGCGCGGCGAGGGCGCGCGCGTCGAGCGCCTTGGGCGGTACGGAAGCGCCGCGCAGGTCAGCGAGTTGCTGCCGGAGCGCCGTCCCCCGCGTCCGCGGGAGAGGCACCCGGCTCGGCTTCCGGCCCGGTGCGGGAGTTGCGCTGTCGGGGAATTCGCTCACCCGTCGAAGTCTGGCATCCGGCACTGACAATCGGGGAACCCGCGGCCCCTGGGACAGCCGTGACGGGAGCGGTCCGCGCCCGCAGCCGGGTCCTGACCGTGTTCACGGCCCGCATCAGCGGCCTGCTGAGCAGGAGGCCGACGCCCATGGTGGCGACGCCCGCGACGGCGTCGAGGAAGTAGTGGTTCGCGGTGCCCATCACGACGAGCGCGGTCAGCAGCGGATAGGCGACGCCCGCCGCCTTCGCCCAGCGGGTGCGGCCGTGGCGCCACAGCATCACTCCGCACCACAGCGCCCAGCCGACGTGCAGGCTGGGCATGGCCGCGTACTGGTTGGTCATGCCGCCCAGGCCCCGCGGCGCGCTCGCGTCGCCGCCCCACCAGCCGTAGGAGCTGTACTGGGCCATGGTGTCGACGAAACCGTGATCCGGGGAGAGCAGGCGGGGCGGGCAGGTGGGCAGCAGCGTGAAGCCGATCAGGCCGATGAACGTGGACGTCATCAGCCAGGTGCGGACCGCGCGGTAGTGCTCCGCGCGGCGCCTGAACATCCACACCAGGATCACGGGGGTCACCAGGTAGTGCAGCGAGGCGTACCAGAAGTCGGCGGGTATGCCGAGCCATGCCTCACGGGTGAAGAGACGGTTCAGCGGATGCTCGGCGTTGATGTGGAGCAGCTTCTCCAGGCGCAGGATCGCCAGACCGTGGTCGACGGCGTCGGAGACGTCGCCCCGGGCGAGCAACCGGCCCGCGGAGTACGAGGCGTACACCAGGAGGATCAGGGGCAGCTCGGTCCACCAGCGCAGCCGGGCCGGGCGGGCCTCCCCGGCGCCTGGTGTCTCGGCCTGCGGCATCCGATTCGCCCTCCCCCTTCTCTGCGGCCGCCCCCCGGCCGTCCGGCCGTGTCACTTTACGGCGTCCGGGGGCGGCCCGGCGGGGCGCCCCCGGCCCTCAAAGACGCAGGGATCGCCCCCCGGGTTGCCCGGGAGCGGGGTGGGAGATGATGGAGGGACCCCTCGCTGATTTCTCCCGGAAAGGCCCCTCATGGCACCGCGCATCCTGCTGGCCCGGCACGGACAGACGGCTTGGTCGCTGTCCGGCAAGCACACCGGGAGGACGGATGTGCCGCTCCTTGAGGAGGGCCGGCGGGGCGCCAAGCTCCTGGGTGAGCGGCTGCACCGGGCGCCCTTCGAGGGGCTGCGGGAGGTCGAGGTGCGCACGAGTCCGCTGGTACGCGCGCGTGAGACGTGCGAGCTGGCCGGGTTCGGCGAGCGGGCGAGCGCCTGGGACACGCTGATGGAATGGGACTACGGGGCGTACGAGGGGATGACGCCGGCCGAGATACAGGCGATCCGGCCGGGCTGGCTGATCTGGCGCGACGGCGTCCCCGAGGGGGAGAGCCTCGCCGAGGTCGCAGCGCGCGCGGACGAGGTCGTCGCCTGGGCCCGCGCGGCGGACCGTGACGTCCTGGTCTTCGCCCACGGTCACATCCTGCGGTCCATCGGGGCACGCTGGCTGGGCCTGCCGCTGGACTTCGCCGCGCGGATCAGGCTCAGCCCCACGTCCCTGTCGGTGCTGGGGTGGGCGTACGGGGAGCCGGCGATCGAGTCCTGGAACGACTGCGGCCACCTGACGGTGTAGAACCGCCGGGCGGCCGCGGCCACCGTGTTCCTCAGGCCATGCGCGGCAGGCTCGCGTGCCGGTCGAGGAACGCCGACACCCCCGATGCACGCCGGTGCGGCAGCAGCACGCGCGCGGTGCCCGCCAGCATGGTCAGGATCCTGGACGACTGGACCTGGTCCAGGAGGTCCAGGACGCGCTGACCCGCCTGGGCCGCCTCGTCGGGGCGCCCGCCGCGGGCCAGGTCGTCGGCCAGTTCCGCGGTGTACAGGGCGATGTTCCGGGAGAAGTGCGGGTCCTGCAGATGCGCGGCGCGCCGGGCGTGCCGGGCCGCGCGTGGCCAGTCGCCCAGCGCCGACCAGCACTGCGCCTCCAGGCCCTCCAGCTCGGCCTCTCCGTAGAAGGTCATCCACTCGGGGTCGGCGTCCGACGTTCCCCGCTCGAACAGGGCCTGCGCCCGGGCCAGCGCCTGCTCGCAGCCCGCCCGATCCGTGAGCCCCGCCCAGCCGCCCGCCTCCCGCAGCGCCAGCAGCGACATCAGGCGGTGCGAGCCGAGGGGCCGGGCGGCTCGTTGGGCGGCCTGCGCCGTCCGTACGGCCTCCCGTGGCCGGCCGGCGTCACGGGCGAGGAAGGCCGTGTTGCAGAAGGCGTGCGCCTCCAGGGCCGGGTCCCCGGACATCCGGGCGGTGGCCAACGCCTCGGCGTAGTGCGAGCGGGCGTCGTCGAAACGCCCCGAGTCGTGTGCCAGCCAGCCCACCGAGATGGCCAGTTCACCCGCCCCCGCGTACAGCCGTTCCGCGACCGCCTGCCGGGTCGTGCCCGCGTCGAGCAGCGCGTAGGCGGCCCGCAGGGGAGCCGCCGCGCGTCGGTAGAGGCCGTCCGCGCCGTGCCGGTCGTCGAGCAGTCTGATCTTGCGTACGGCCTCTTCGAGGGCGTTCGCCTCGGACGTGCCCGCACGGTGGACGGGGCGTTCGGCGGCCGTCACGGTGCCGCCGCCGGTGAGTCCGAGCGGGCTCATGGAGGCGACCGCCACGGTGGCGGTGCCCCCGGTCATGAATGCGCGACGCTGCACGTCGCTCTCCTCGTGGTTCTCTTCGTCGTCCGGGCGTGTGCCGTACGACTCGTACGTTGCGTGGATGGCTCGGGTGTCCCGCATGTCATACGTCTCACACACCCTCGGGGTCTCACCGGGAGCATGCGGGACGTCGCCGCGGCACACGGGGGGCGCCTGCTCGTCGGTGTGCGCCCCCCTTCCGCGCACGGAAGAGCGAGGGGCGAATCCCAGGTCCGCGAGTGTGTGACCGGGGAACATATGGAGGAACACGCGTTCGTAGGCGTAGTTGGGGCAGCGGATCTCACCCGCCTCCACCCGGCCGATGTAACGAGCGTCACAGCTGACGCGCTCGCCGATCTCGCGTGCGGCGCGCCGCACCGCCGCGGCGAACTCGCTCGGCGAGCGCTGTCCGCGCAGTTGCCGGAAGGCGAGGTTCGGCCGCGGTGGCCTGGGGGACTGGGACGTACTCATGGCCGGGCCCTCTCTTGCGAACCGTCGAACCATGCCGGATTCAGGATGGCTTGTCCGTGTGGTGCCAGTTGGCTCCCTGTGTCCGGCGGTGCAAGAAAGTACCTGCCTCGCGGGTGCCGTCATGCACGGTTTGGCTACAAACCGGATATCTCATGCGCGATCTGCCATGAACTGCCATCCTTGACGGCGGTGTTGTGCCGTTGCCGTTGACGTTCCACCGCGTTGAACGCTGTGGACCGGGAGCCGCCCGAACTCCCGACCCAACTCATCGTCGAGGAGGGGTTCCGTTGGAGGCCGGGATGCAGACCAGGCAGAGCACCGAGTTCGGTACGCAGTCGTCGACCGCGCGCCCTGCGCCGGAGCGTGGCGCACCGCCGCACCCGGCTCCCGACCTCGTGACCGTCCCGGCCCGGCAGGGCCTCGAAGCGGTCGACATCCTCCGCCGCGGCGCGGGTGACTGCGTCGGCCCCGTCCTGCACGACGGCGGCTGCGACACCCTCGGCTTCCTGGTCCCGCCGGGCACAGCCGACGCATGGGACGTCCCGGGCAGCACCTGCATCCAGACGGACGGGAAGGGCCTGAGTCTCGTCGCGGAGCGGCCCCAGACCGAGGGCGCCGGCTGGCTGCTCCCGCCCGGCGACGCGGAACTGGCCACGGACCCGGCGGTGCTGCGCGAGGCGCTCGGCGAGGCGGCGCGGCTGATCGAGGCCGCGGACAACTGTCGGTAAGCGCGTGCGGACAGCGCGGAATCCCCCCGCGGGCCCCGTCGGCCCCGAGCGGCCGACCCCCCGGATGCCCCTGATAATGGCGGGATGGGGAGGTCACGGGACGCGCGGCGCGGGCAGGCCGCCGAAGCCGTCGTCGAGGCGGTCGACGGCGGGCTCGCCCAGCTCGTACCCGACCGGGACCGGGCGCGTGCCTGGACCCTGCTCATCGACGGCGCCCCGCAGTCGCACGTCGATCTCGAGGACCCGGCCCATCTCGCCTTCGAGTACCAGCGCCGCCTCGGCCATGTCATCGACCTGGTCGCCCCGCCCGGCCGTCCCGTGCAGGCCGTGCACCTCGGCGGCGGCGCGTTCACCCTGGCCCGCTACACCGCCGCCACCCGCCCCCGCTCCACCCAGCAGGTCGTCGAGTGTGACGCGGCCCTCGTCCAACTCGTACGACGCGCGCTGCCGTTGGACCCGAACGCCCGCATCCGGGTGCGTTCCACGGACGCCCGTGAAGGGCTCGCGAAGATACCGGACGGCTGGGCGGACCTGGTCATCGTGGATGTGTTCAGCGGGGCGCGCACCCCGGCACACCTGACCTCGGTCGAGTTCCTCACCGAGGTCCGCAGGGCGCTGAAGGACGGCGGCGTGTACGCGGCCAACCTCGCCGACGGGCCGCCGCTGGCCCATCTGCGCGGCCAGATCTCGACCGCGGCGGCCGTCTTCCCCGAACTGGCGCTGGTCGCCGACCCGGCCGTGCTGCGCGGCAAGCGCTTCGGCAACGCCGTCCTGGTGGCCTCGACCCATCCGCTGCCGGTCGCCGAACTGACCCGGCGCGCCGCCTCGGACCCGCATCCCGCGCGCGTGGAGCACGGCAGGGCACTGGCCGACTTCACCGGCGGCGCGGCGACGGTCACGGACGCGGCCGCGGTGGCGTCACCGGCGCCGCCGCCCTCGGTGTTCCGCTGAACACCGGTCGGCCGACCGCCCGTTCCCGCTCAGTAGTTCCCGATCTCCACATGCGGCGGCCCGTCGTGCCAGGTACAGAACACCGACACCCGGTTCGCACCCGAGGTGAACTCCACCCGGATCCATGACTCCGTCTTCCACACCTGCATCGACCAGCCCGCCCCGGGCGTGGCCGACACCAGCGTCGCGGAGACGTCACCGAGGTCGAAGACCACGCGTCCGCCGTCGGTGTCGTAGCTCTTGACCTGGCCCGGGGAGGAGACGGACGGCGAGGACGACGGCGTGGCCGCGGTCGGTGTGCGATGGGTGCCGGCCGTCCTGGAGGGGGTCGGCCTCGGGCTCGGCGTCGGCTGCCCCTGGGGGCTCCGCGACGCCTCCGGCCGCTCCGTCGACGACGTCAGCGGCGCCGCGGCTCCCTGCGCCGTGGCGCCTCCCGCCGTGATGGGCAGGGCGCGCGGCGGGTCGTATGCGGTGCCCGCCATCACCGTGTGGACACCCCACCACGACAGCGTGACCGCCGCGCCTGTGGCGAGCGACCAGGCCAGTACGTGTACGAGTCCTCTGAGCATCCGGGCCATAGTGCCTCACGCGCCCCATGCGTGTCTCACGGGTCGCACACAGTTCCGTTCGTCCCGTTGGTGCACCGGAGTTGTCCACAGGCCCCGGCCGGGCTCCCCCGTATGGCGTACGGTGCGGCCCATGGCAAGTGTGCTCGTGGTGGAGGACGACCAGTTCGTGCGCTCCGCGCTCATCAGGCACCTGACCGAGGCCGGGCACACGGTGCGCAGCGTCGGCACGGCGCTGGAGGCGCTGCGCGAGGTCGCCCATCTCCCCTTCGACGTCGTGATCCTCGACCTCGGACTGCCCGACCTGGACGGGTCCGAGGCGCTGAAGATGCTGCGCGGCATCACCGACGTACCGGTCATCATCGCCACCGCGCGGGACGACGAGACGGAGATCGTCCGCCTGCTCAACGCGGGCGCGGACGACTATCTGACCAAGCCGTTCTCGGTCGAGCACCTGTCGGCACGGATCGCGGCGGTGCTGCGCCGCTCCCGAGCGGTCGCGGCGGAGGCCGCCCCGCGGCCGGTCCTCCGGGTCGGCGGCCTCGCCATCGACCCCCTGCGACGCCACGTCGAACTCGACGGCGTCCGGCTCGATCTGACCCGCCGTGAGTTCGACCTGCTCGCCTTTCTCGCGGGCCGGCCCGGTGTGGTGGTCCCGCGCCGGGAGTTGCTCGCCGAGGTGTGGCAGCAGTCGTACGGGGACGACCAGACCATCGACGTCCATCTCTCCTGGCTCCGGCGGAAGCTGGGGGAGACCGCGGCCAGGCCCCGCTATCTGCACACCCTCCGGGGCGTCGGCGTGAAGCTGGAACCGCCGAGGACGGAGCACGGGCCATGAGGTGGGCACTGGTCAAGGTCTGCGTGGCGGTGACCACGATGGTGGTGATCGCCTTCGCGGTCCCGCTCGGGCTGGTCATCAAGGAGATGGCCCGCGACCGGGCCTTCTCGAACGCGGAGCGGAAGGCCGCCGCGATCGCGCCCGCGCTCTCCATCACCACCGACCGGGACCAGTTGGAGCGGGTCGTGGCCTCGGCGGGCTCCGACGACGGGATCGCGGTGCACATACCGGCGGGCGACGGAACGAAGGCGATCGACATCGGCCGCCGGCGCGCCACCGACAAGGACATCGCGGCCACCCGCCGGCTGGGCCGCGCCTCCACCAGCGAGGTCCCGGGCGGCTCCACGCTGCTCCAGCCCACCGCGATCAGCTCCGGTGCGATCGCCGTGGTCGAGGTGTACGTGCCCGACTCCGAGGTCACCAACGGACTCGGCACGGCCTGGGCGGTGCTCGCCGGGGTCGGCATCGCCCTGATCATCGGCTCGGTGGCGGTCGCCGACCGGCTCGGGGTGCGGATGGTGCAGCCCGCGCAGCGTCTGGTGGAGGGCGCGCACGAACTGGGGGAGGGGAAGCTCGGGGCGCGGGTCCCGGAGGAGGGGCCGACCGAACTGCGCCTGGCGGCGGTCGCGTTCAACTCGATGGCCGACCAGGTCGTACAGCTGCTGGCGAACGAAAGGGAGCTGGCGGCGGACCTGTCCCACCGGCTTCGCACCCCGCTGACCGTGCTGCGGCTGAACGCGGCCTCGCTCGGCGAAGGGCCGGCCGCCGAACAGACGCGCACGGCCGTGGCGCAGCTGGAACGCGAGGTGGACACGATCATCCGCACGGCCCGGGAGGCCAAGCCGCAGACCGCGACGGCGGGCCCGGGCGCCGGGTGCGACGCGGCCGAAGTGGTCCGTGAGCGGATGGAGTTCTGGTCGGCGCTCGCCGAGGACGAGGGCCGCAAGTGGCGGGTGGCCGGGGCCGACCGCCCGGTGCGGATACCCGTGGCCCGAGCCGATCTCGCGGCCGCGCTCGACGCGCTGCTCGGAAACGTCTTCCGGCACACCGCGGAGGGCACGGCGTTCGCGGTCGACGTGCACAACGGCGAGGACGCGGTGATCGTGCTGGTCTCGGACGCCGGTCCGGGCATCGCCGACCCGCAGGCGGCGATGGCCCGCGGCCGTGGTTCGGGCAGTGACGGTTCGACGGGTCTCGGGCTGGACATCGTGCGCCGGCTCGCGGAGGCGACGGGCGGGGACGTGCGGATCGGCTCGTCGGTGCTGGGCGGCACGGAGGTGCGCATCTGGTTCCAGCTGGACGGGCGGGCCCCGGTGCGGCGCGGGCACCGGGGGTCGGTGCGGCGCCGCCGCCCCGGCAGATTGGTCTCGACCTTTAACCGTCCCCGATCCCTTCCTTAAGCGCACCCTAAGATCCACAACCGGCGTCCGGATCAGGCTGTTTGACCGATTCCGGCTCGCTAGCGTGCTGCCGCACCCTCCCCCCGTGAGCAGTGAAGGCAGGCACGCGATGAGCAGTACGCACCGGCGCACGATCAGCGTCCGGAACAAGGTGATCGGTGGTCTCGTCGCCGCCTCCGTCGTCGGTGGCGGGGCGATCCTGATCACCGGCACGGCGCAGGCCGCCGCGGTCGGCGCCGTGTACACCAGGACCAGCGAGTGGTCTACGGGATACACCGCCCAGTACGTCGTCACGAACGCCAGCGGCAAGGCCAAGGACGACTGGACGCTGCAGTTCGACCTGCCCTCCGGCGCCAAGCTCAGCTCCCTGTGGGACGGCACGTCGACGGTGAGCGGACAGCATGTCACCGTACGACCGCCGTCCTGGGACAAGGACGGACTGACCGCGGGCGAGTCGGTGACCGTGGGCTTCGTGGTGACCGGGTCGGGCGATCCGACCGGCTGTCTCATAGACGGAGCGAAGTGCTCGGCGGACGGCGGCGCGACGCCCGAACCGAGCGGCCGCCCCACCCGGCCCACGACCCCGGCGCCGACCCGGACGGCGACCACAAGGCCGGCCCCCACCGCCTCGGCCACCCGGACGCCCAGCGCCCCGGCCGCCCCGGCCCCCACCCAGACCTCGGACTCCGGCACGACCACCGGCGCGGGCTTCGCCCCGTACGTCGACACCTCCCTCTTCCCGGCCTTCGACATGCTCGCCTCCGCGAACGCGACGGGGGTCAAGAACTACAACCTGGCCTTCGTCACCGACGGCGGCGGCTGCACGCCCAAGTGGGGCGGCGTCACGGCCATCGGCAGCGACGCGGTGGCCGCACAGATCGGCGACCTGCGCGCCAAGGGCGGCGACGTACGGGTCTCCTTCGGCGGTGCCTCCGGTTCGGAGCTGGCGACCACATGCTCCTCCGCGGACGCGCTCGCGGCGGCGTACGGGAAGGCCGTGGACTCCTACAAGCTCACCAAGGTCGACTTCGACGTCGAGGGCGGCGCGCTGCCGAACACGGCCGCGAACACGCGCCGCGCACAGGCCATCGCGAAGCTTCAGCAGCAGCACCCGGGCCTGGACGTCTCGTTCACCCTCCCGGTCATGCCCGAGGGCCTCACCCAGGACGGTGTGAACCTCCTGGCCGACGCCAAGGCGAACGGTGTGAGGATCTCCGCTGTCAACATCATGGCGATGGACTACGGCCCCGCGTACAGCGGCGACATGGGCACCTACGCCGTGCAGGCCGCCACCGCCACCCAGGCGCAGATCAAGAGCGTGCTCGCCCTCTCCGACAGCACCGCCTGGAAGACGGTCGCGGTCACTCCGATGATCGGCGTCAACGACGTCTCGTCCGAGGTCTTCAAGGTCGACGACGCCACTCAGCTGGTCGACTTCGCCAAGTCCAAGGGCCTCGGCGGGCTGTCGATGTGGTCGGCCGCCCGAGACAAGGCGTGCGCCGGCGGCCCCAAGCCCACCGCGGACGCGACCTGCAGCTCGATCGCCCAGGAGCAGTTCGCCTTCGCCAAGGCGTTCGCCGCCTTCAAGTAGCCCCGGCCGACCCGGGGCGCGACACCCCCCCGTGCCGCGCCCCGGACGGTCAGGCGGTCGCCGGCGGCAACGCGCCCGTCCGGGCCGCCCGGCCGTACCAGTGCGCGCTCGACTTCGGGGTGCGGGCCAGCGTCGCGTAGTCCACGTACACCGCCCCGAACCGCTTCTCGTAGCCGTAGGCCCACTCGAAGTTGTCCATCAGGGACCACAGGTAGTAGCCGCGCACCTCGGCGCCGTCGTCGAGGGCGCGGCGGACCGCCGACAGATGCCCGTGCAGATACGCGATCCGCTCCGGGTCGTGCACGCGGCCGTCCGGGTCCGGCTTGTCGTCGTACGCCGCGCCGTTCTCCGTGACGTACAGCGGCAGCCCCGGCGCCTCCCGCGAGTACCGCATGAGCAGGTCGTACAGTCCGCTCGGATCGATGGACCAGCCCATCTCCGTGCGCTCGCCGGGCATTTGATGGAACGCCACGTCGTCCGCGCCCGGCCAGGGCGAGTACGGGCTCGCGCCATGACCGTCCGCCCTCGGCCCGCTCGCCCTCGCCTCGCCGGCCGCGGACACGAGCGCCGGGGTGTAGTAGTTCAGGCCGAGCGCGTCCAGCGGCTGGTTGATGATCGCCAGGTCACCGTCCCGCACCTGCGACCAGTCCGTGACGGAGGCCGTCGCGTCGAGCAGCGTCTCCGGGTACGCCCCGTGCAGCATCGGGCCGTGAAAGACCCCGTTGGCCAGGTCGTCGATCTTCCGGCCCGCAGCCAGGTCCGCAGGGTCCTGAGACACCGTGCGCACCACCGAGGAGTTCAGGCTCACCGCGACCGAGTTGCGGGCCGGCATCACGGACCGCAGCGCGGAGGTGCCGAGGCCATGGGCCAGGTTCAGATGGTGGGCGGCGCGCAGCGAAGCCGCCGCGTCCGTACGGCCCGGGGCGTGCACCCCGGAGCCGTATCCCAGGAAGGCGCTGCACCACGGCTCGTTCAGGGTGATCCACTGCTCGACGCGGTCGCCCAGCGCCGCGCCCACGATCCGCGCGTACTCGGCGAACCGGAACGCCACGTCCCGCTCCGGCCAGCCGCCCGCGTCCTCCAGCTCCTGCGGCAGGTCCCAGTGGTAGAGGGTGATCGCGGGCCGGATGCCATGGGCGAGCAACTCGTCGACCAGACGGCGGTAGAAGTCCAGGCCCCGCTGGACCGCGGGGCCCCGGCCGGTCGGCTGCACCCGTGACCAGGAGATCGAGAAGCGGTACGCCGACAGGCCCAGCTCGGCCATCAGCGCGACGTCCTCGCGATAGCGGTGGTAGTGGTCGACAGCGATGTCACCGGTCTCGCCGCCGGCCGTCCGGCCCGGCGTATGGCTGAAGGTGTCCCAGATGGAGGGGGTACGGCCGTCCTCCCGCACCGCCCCCTCGATCTGGTACGCGGAGGTCGCCGCGCCCCAGAGGAAGGCAGGGGGGAAGGTCACGGGCGTTGCGGACTCAGGCATGGAAGCGCTCCCATTTTTGGTCGAGGAGACCGACGGTGGTGCGGGACCCGACGGGCCCGGGGGTCCGGGGGATCCGCGGTGGTGGGGAGGAGAAGGGGGGAGAGGGAAGGGGGCCGGGGCGGCGGTGACCCGGCCCCCGGACGTCAGGGGCGGCGAGGGAGGTCCCCCGCGCGAGCCGGTCGGGCGTGGGCGCCGGTCAGCCCTTGATCGCGCCCTGCATGATCCCGCCCACGATCTGCTTCCCGAACAGCAGGAAGGCGATCAGCAGCGGCAGCGTGCCGAGCAGGGCGCCGGCCATGATGACCGCCTGGTCGGGGACATACCCGGTGCCCAGCGAGTTGAGCGCGACCTGCACGGTGGGGTTCTGCTGGTTGAGCGCGATGATCGGCCACAGGAAGTCGTTCCAGGCGAACACGAAGGTCAGCAGGCCGAGCACGGCCATCGCGGGCCGTGCCGCGGGGAAGACCACATGCCACACCACCCGGAGACTGCTCGCGCCGTCCACCCGCGCCGCCTCGATCAGCTCGGTGGGCAGCGCCTGCACCAGGTACTGCCGCATGAAGAACGTCCCGAAGGCGGTCACCAGTGTCGGCAGGACGACGGTCTGGAGCTGGTTGGACCAGCCGAGGTCGGCCATCCACAGATACAGCGGTACGACGGCCAGCTGCGGCGGGATCATCATCGTGCCGATGGTCAGCAGCAACAGCACACCGGAGAACCGGAACCGCAGCTTGGCGAAGGCGAACCCGGCGAGCGTGGAGAACAGGACCGTGCTGACGGTGATGGTGGCCGCGACGAGCGTCGAGTTGAACATCGCGGTGCCGAGCCCGGCCTGGTCCCAGGCCGCCTGGAGGTTCTTGAACAGGTTCCCGCCGAACCACACCGGCGGCGGCGTCTCGGCGAGCCGGCGGTCGGTGCGGGAGGCCGCGATCGCCGTCCACACCAGCGGCGCCAGCGAGACGAGCGCGAAGACGGTCAGGACGGCGTAGGTGACCGGGCCCGCGTCCAGCTGCCTGCCCGCGCCCATCACCCGGGGCCGCCGCCGCTCGCCCCGGGACGTCCCCTTCCCGGGCGTCAATGGCAGCGTCAGATCACTTGTGGTCATTGGGACTTCCTCAGCCTTCGCGAGAGCAGCATGTTGACCACGGCCACCACCAGCAGAATCAGGAACATCGACCAGGCGATCGCGGAGGCCTTGCCGAGGTTGCCGATGATCCAGCCCTGGTCGTACATGTACAGGCCGAGCGTCTGGTACTGGTGCTCGGAGCCGCCCTTGGAGCCGCTGACCCCGCCGAACAGCAGGGGCTCACCGAAGAGCTGCGTCGCGCCGATCGTGGAGACGATCACCGTGAACAGGATCGTCGGCCGCAGCATCGGCACCGTCACATGGCGGAACTGCTGCCAGCGCCCCGCGCCGTCCAGGGCCGCCGACTCGTACAGATCGCTGGGGATCGCCTGCATCGCCGCCAGGTAGATCAGCGCGTTGTAGCCGGTCCACCGCCAGATCACGATCGAGGACACCGCGAACTGCGAACCCCAGTCGGACTCCCGCCAGTTGACCGGGCCGACGCCGACGAAGTGCAGCAGCCAGTTGACCATGCCGCCGTCCCAGGAGTACAGCAGCGTGAAGACCAGCGTCGCCGCGGCCACCGAGGTGGCGTACGGGGTGAGCATCACGACCCGCCAGACGGTCGAGCCGCGCAGCCGGTAGTTGAGCAGATGCGCGAGCCACAGCGCCGCGAGGAGCTGCGGCACCGTGGAGATCACACCGATGGTGAAGGTGTTCTCCAGCGCGTTCCAGAAGAACTCCGAGGAGAACAGGTTCTTGTAGTTGTCCAGCCCCGCCCAGGTCTGCTGGTCCAGCGCGGACAGCTGCACGCTGTGCAGCGAGTACCAGGCCGTGTAGAGCAGCGGGACCAGCGAGAAGGCCCCGAAGACGACGAAGAACGGGGCGATGAACACATACGGCGACGCCTTCATGTCCCAGCGGTACAGCCGGCTGCGCCAGGAGCCGCTGCCCGCCGGCGGCGTACCGCGACCGTGAGCGCCCCGGGCCGCGCCCGGCTGGCTGCCGGGCGCGGCCTCGGCGCTCGACGCGGGGTGCGCGAGAGCCTCTTGGGAGCGGGTCACTGGCCGAGCACGTCCTTGATCTCCTTGGTGGCCGCGTCCCAGCCCTGGGCCGGGGTCCTGCCCTTCTGCTCGACCTGGAGGATGCCGACGTCGGTGATCGCGCTGTCGATCGGCTTGTCCTTGGGACCGAGGGGCTGCGAGGGGATGGTCTTGGCCGAGTCGGAGAAGATCTGTGTGAGCGGCGCGTTCGAGAAGTAGGCGGTGGTGTCGGCCTGCGGCGTGAGGTTCGCGTACGCCGACGGGGTCGACGGGAAGCTGGCCTGCTTGGCGAAGACCTTCGCCTGCTGCTCGGGCGCGGTCAGCCACTTCGCCAGGGCGATGGCCTCCTTCTGGTGCTTGCTCGCCGTCGGCACGCCGAGGAAGGAGCCGCCCCAGTTCGACGCCGTCGGGGCCGCCGCCACGTCCCATTTGCCCTTGCCGGCGTCACCGGACTTCTGCTCGATGTAGCCGATCATCCACGCCGGGCAGGCCACCGTGGCGAAGGTGCCGTTGGCGAAGCCCTGGTCCCAGGTCGGGTCGAACTGCTTCAGCTTCGCCGACATGTTGCTCGTCGCCGCGGTCATGGCGACGTCCCAGGCCTTCTTCACGCCCTCGGACTTGTCCCAGACGACGTTGCCGTCCTTGTCGTAGTTGCGCTCGCTCGCGCCGCCCAGCACCGCGTTGTAGACCGAGGCGGCCGAGTCCACGAACTTGGTGCCCTTCGGCGCCTTCTTCATGTACTGCTTGCCGAGGTCGACGTACTTGGCCCAGTCGCCCTTCCACAGGGCGGCGAGCTTGGTGCGGTCCGTCTCCAGACCGGCCTTCTGGAACAGGTCCTTGCGGTAGCAGATCGCCATCGGGCCGATGTCCGTACCGAGCCCGATCGTCCTGCCGTCCTTGGTGGTGGCCTGGGCCAGCTTCCAGTCCAGCCACTGGGACTTGTCGACCTCCTTGCCGAGGTCGACGAACTTGGCGGCCTGCGTCTCGACCGCCTCGGTGATGTTGCCGACCTCGATGGCCTGGACGTCGTCCGTACCGGAACCGGCCTGGAGACGGGTGAGGACCTTCGGCCAGTAGACGTCGGTGCGGGTGGTGACGTTCTCCTTGATGGAGATGTCCGGGTGCAGCTTCATGTACTCGTCGTAGAGACCGGCCTGCTTGTAGCCGAAGACGCCGAACGTGCCGATCGTCAGGGTGGTCTTGCCCTTGCCGCCGCCACCGCCGCTCGCGTCCGGCGAGCCGCCGTCCGAGTCGTTGGCGCAGCCGGCCAGCAGACCCGTGGCCAGCGCGGCGACGGCCGCGAAGGCCACCAGCCTGTGGGACCGGCGGGTACTCGTGCGCATTGCGTCCTCCTGTTGCCTGACGTGCCGACCCCCCGGCCAACTGCATTGGTTGGACCCGTTCGTACGCGCTGCGGCTCGGGCGGGGAACGTGCGGGACGTGTATGGGTCAGGTACTGTGGGAGCGCTCCCACATGTGATGAGTTGAAGAGTCGTGGGTCGGGGCGGGGGTGTCAAGGGAGCTGACGAGCAGAACTGCGTTCAGTTATCGGGCTGTTAGCCGGAACCGGGGCGGTGCCATCGGCTGGTGCTGTGGCCGGGAAGGTTTGCCGGAAAGCTCGCGGCGTCCGGTGCGGGGTGCCCCCACGCCTTTCAGGCAGTGGGGGAGCCTCGCAAGGCGGAGCATCGCCCGTGTACCGGATGTACTCGGGTGATGCGACAACGCGGCGAGGCGCCGTGCCCGGGGGCACCTCCCAGCCGCCAGGCTGGGGGGCGAGTGAACCTTTCCGGTCGCAGCACACCCTGGGGCCCGTCGTCGAACTCGCGTCGTCGCCCGAAGGGCGGCCCTGCGGCGGAGGGGGTACCGCCCGCGCGAGCGAAGCCGAGCGTGGGGGAGCGTGCATGGCGTCGCGGAGCAGGCGGGAGGTTGACGGCAGGCCCTAGCGCCGCGCGGTCCGGCGCTCGCCGCGAGTGATCACCGCGGTGGACGGGACTGTTAGATTCCAGGCCAGCGTGAGACGACGGCGGAAGGCGGAGCCCCATGGCAAGCCACGGAGCGCGGGGCAGGGGCGGCGGTCGGCCGACCCTCGAAGAGGTGGCCGCACGCGCCGGTGTCGGTCGTGGCACGGTGTCCCGGGTGATCAACGGCTCGCCCCGGGTCAGCGACGCGACACGCGCGGCGGTCGAGGCGGCGGTCGCGGAACTCGGTTATGTGCCGAACACGGCGGCGCGGGCACTGGCCGCCAACCGCACGGACGCCATCGCCCTCGTCGTCCCCGAACCGGAGACCCGCTTCTTCGCCGAGCCGTACTTCTCGGACATGCTCAAGGGCGTGGGCGCCGAGTTGGCGGACACGGAGATGCAACTACTGCTGATTTTTGCGGGCAACGACCGTGAGCGCCGCCGGCTGGCCCAGTACCTCGCGGCGCACCGGGTGGACGGGGTGCTGCTGGTGTCCGTGCACGCGGACGATCCGCTGCCGGATCTCCTCGCCCAGTTGGAGATCCCGGCGGTGATCAGCGGCCCCCGCTCGGAGCGCGAGACGCTGCCGTCGGTGGACTCGGACAACTACGGCGGCGGCCGCTCGGCGGTCGAGCATCTGATCACCCGGGGTCGTGCGCACATCGCCACGATCACCGGGCCCCTCGACGTCTACGGCGCCCAGCGGCGCATCGACGGCTACCGCGACGCACTGCGGGACGCGGGCCGCGTGGTGGACGAGGCACTGATCGCCCGCGGTGACTTCACCGAGGAGGGCGGCCGCCGGGCCATGACGGAACTGCTGGCCCGCCGGCCCGCTCTGGACGCGGTGTTCGCGGAGTCGGACGTGATGGCGGCCGGTGCCCGCCAGGTCCTGCGCGAGGCGGGCCGCCGTATCCCCGACGACGTGGCGCTGGTCGGCTTCGACGACTCGGTGATCGCCCGCCATATGGATCCGCCCCTGACGAGCGTGCGCCAGCCGATAGAGGAGATGGGCCGGGCGATGATCGACCTGCTGCTGGAGGAGATAGCGGACCGTCGCCCGGCGGCCGTACGCGGCCCGGAACGCCGTCAGCTGGTCCTGCCGACGGAACTGGTCGAGCGGGCCTCCTCCTGAGAGGCGCCTCCACGCCGTCGGTCCGCGCGCCGCGCCCACCGAGGGCCGGGTGCCTTCCGGCTGCCGAGGCTTCCCCAGGGCTTCGAGTGCGCCGGGTGCGTCGCACGACGGCCGGCCCGCGTTCCGGGGCGTCGGCCCAGGTCGGCCGGGGTGCAGTGGCCGAAACGCAGTCCAGCCGGTGTCCCGCTCCCACGGGTCACCGGCTGGCTACTGAGGGTGAGTGACGGGACTCGAACCCGCGACATCCTGGACCACAACCAGGTGCTCTACCAGCTGAGCTACACCCACCATGACCGGTGTTTTCTGCTTTCCGCACCGGCCGAGAAAAAGTGTACAGGGTCCGACGGGGTGCTCGCGCCAGCGTTTCTCCGGGGCCCGGTCAGGGCCCCGTCAAGAACGCTACTGCGCGGGCAGCACGTGCCGGGCCGCGATCGTGCGCGCCGTTTCCGAGTCGGGGCCCGGCTGCGGCACGAAGATCGCCTCCCGGTAGTAGCGCAACTCCGCGATCGACTCACGGATGTCGGCCAGCGCCCGGTGGTTGCCGTTCTTCTCGGGGCTGTTGAAGTACGCCCTCGGGTACCAGCGCCGGGCCAGTTCCTTGATCGAGCTGACGTCCACGATCCGGTAGTGGAGGTAGTCCTCCAGCGTCGGCATGTCGCGGGCCAGGAAGCCGCGGTCCGTGCCGACGGAGTTGCCGCACAGCGGCGCCTTGCCCGGTTCCTTGACGTGCTCCCGGATGTAGGAGAGGACCTGCTCCTCGGCGTCGGCGAGCGTCGTGCCGGCCGCCAGCTCGTCGAGCAGTCCCGAGGTGGTGTGCATCTGACGCACCACCTCCGGCATCGTCTCCAGCGCCGTGTCCGGCGGCCGGATCACGATGTCCACGCCCTCGCCGAGTACGTTCAGCTCGGAGTCGGTGACCAGCGCGGCCACCTCGATGAGCGCGTCGTCGGACAGCGAGAGTCCGGTCATCTCGCAGTCGATCCACACCATGCGATCGTTCATGTGTCCCACCTTATGGCCCGCCCGGGTCATGCGGACCGCCCGTGCAGGGAGAAAGGCCCGGTCCCGGCCCTGCGGGCACGCCGAGGGGGCGGGATCCGCGTGGTGTGCGCCACGTCTGGTGGATCCCGCCCGTCCCCGGCTCCGGGCCGGCGGCCCTAGTGCGCGCTGCGCTGCCCCGGCAGGCTCGGGCGGCTGGCCGCGTACAACTCCGGGACATGCCTGACCGGATGATCGACGTGCTTGCCGTGGTGGTCCGTGGCCAGGGACGCCGCTGCGCCGAGCGAGCTCGCGGCGGCCGTGCGCCGGGTCTGCATCGGGACCGGGGCGGCCTCCGGCGCCACCTGCGGCGCCATCGGTCCGCCGGGCCCGTCAGGGTCCCCCGCCCGTTCGCTCTGTGGACGGCGCGCCCGGTACGCGGCCCGGTACGCCGCCGGTGACGAGCCGAGCTGGCGGCGGAAGTGCCCGCGCAGCGCGACCGGCGAGCGGAAGCCGCAGCGCCCGGCGACCTCGTCGACCGAGTAGTCGGAGGTCTCCAGCAGCCGCTGGGCCTGCAGCACCCGCTGGGTGATCAGCCACTGCAGCGGCGCGCTGCCGGTCAGCGAACGGAAGCGGCGGTCGAACGTCCGCCTGCTCATGTACGCGCGCGCGGCCAGGGTCTCCACGTCGAACTGCTCGTGGAGGTGCTCCAACGCCCAGGCGACGACCTCCGCGAGGGGGTCGGCGCCGATCTCCTCAGGTAAAGACCTGTCGAGATAGCGCTCCTGGCCGCCGCTGCGGCGCGGCGGGACCACCAGGCGCCGGGCGAGCGCGCCCGCCGCCTCGTTGCCGTGGTCCGTGCGCACGATATGGAGGCAGAGGTCGATACCGGCCGCGGTGCCGGCCGACGTCAGGACGTCGCCGTCGTCCACGAACAGCTCGCGTGGATCGACGTGCACCGACGGATAGCGCTTGGCCAGCGTCGGTGCGTACATCCAGTGTGTGGTGGCCGGCCGTCCGTCCAGTAGTCCGGCGGCGGCCAGCACGAAGGCGCCGGTGCACAGCCCGACGATGCGGGCGCCTTCTTCGTGCGCCCGGCGCAGTGCGTCGAGCGCCTCCTCGGGCGGTGGTGAGGTGATCGACCTCCAGGCCGGCACCACGACGGTGCCTGCCCGTGAGATCGCCTCGAGCCCGTACGGCGCGGTGAGTTCCAGGCCCCCTGTGGTCCGCAGCGGGCCTTCCTCTCCGGCGGCCACCAGCAGTCGGTAGCGCGGAACTCCGGCGTCCTGGCGGTCGATCCCGAACACCGAAAGAGGTATGGAACTCTCGAAGATGGGGCCGCCGCTGAACAGCAGCACCGCGACGATCTCCTTGCGCCGTCGCCCGGACAGCTTCCGGGCCGCGGCATCCGCCGTGGCAGTGGAGTCGTGGCTCATCCTGCTAAGCCCCCCTCAGTGGTCGCGGCTCCTCGGTTGTGTCGCTCCTGCACGTTTCCCCTCGGTCCTGCACGAGTCCCCCGCCGTAAAGACAATCATGATCGAATTTACTGTGTCCCGCCGTGGCGGCGTGACCAGTTCACCATCCGGCACATTGTCGACATGACAACTTGGCGTGAAGCATTCGATCACGAAGGGTTGCACTCGTGGGCCGTGCAGGGAAGTGCGCCTCGTCCCAGTGGCCAATCCACATAGGGTCCGGGAGCCCTCCGGGACCCTTTCGGTGCAGGTCGAACGGGGGGTGGGGGGCCGTTCGGCCCCATGATGCACGGGTGTGAGAAGTTGGCCGAAAAGAAGCGGGGGCGTGCGCGGAAACCGGTCAGTCGACCGGAGTGTTTGCGTCTCCGTTCCGCCCGCCCCCGCGCGCCCCCGTTCCGGCCACGCCGTACCGGGCGGAGTGGGGTGCGGAGCGCCGGAAGCCGCAGGGTGCGCACTCCTCGTCCACGGGCCGCGCAGCGCCCAGTTCGGACTGCCGCAACAGCGCGCGGCACGCCCAGGTGACCGCCGTGAGGCCCAGCGTGGCGCTGATCGCACCGGCGACCGAGGTACCGCTCCAGACGAGGACCACGGGGACCAGGGCACAGGTGAACCAGGCCCAGCGGACGAGCACGGCCGCCGTTTCGGAAGTGGGACGGTTCCGGGGTGCCGGACGGTTCCGGGACGCGGGGCGGGGTGCGGACACGGCGGGCTCCCTGGGGCGGAGGGTCACCGGATTCAACGCGTGTCCGATCGGTCGGTCACTGGCGTCCACGGGTGCACCGCGGCGGCCGGCGCCGGCGGATCGCCGCGAGCCGTCCCGGTGCCACGGCGTGACCGGTCCGTCGCTCCCCGGCGCCGTGGCCGGTGTCCTTCGCTCCCTGTCCGAACCCGTACCGCGGAAGCCGGGCCGCCGCCCTGGTCGCTGAGTGAACCCTGAGCGAACCACCTGTACGAGGCAGCGACCATTGCGTTACGGGCGTCCCTCGTGCATGCTCTCTGGAACCCCGTGACGGGGGCTCCTCTAGTTCGCGCGAAGCCGGGAACTCTGGGGGTCGCGCGGGATCTGGGCGAAGGAGGCGTGCCGCCGTACCCTTGGGGGTATGCGGTGGGGAAGATGATTCCCGGACACCGCTCCGCCGCACAGTGTCGTCCCACCCACGAGGATCACAACGCCGAGACACTCATGGCCGGTCACGAATTCTTCGAACCCGCGGACCGCAAGCGCCGCGTCGCCGATCCCACGGCGGCCGAGCCCTTGGCGGCGGAAGAGTCACGCCCGTCCTGCGACCCCGCCTTCAAGCACGGTGTGGTGGTCGGCTTCGACGGCTCCACGTCCAGCGAGCGCGCGCTCGCCTATGCGATCGGCATGGCCCACCGTTCCGGCTCGGGCCTGATCATCGTGCACGTCGCCAACCGGCTGCCCACCACGGTGTGGGCGGGCTGCGAGCCACCGGTCTTCGTCGATGTGCCGGACCACCGCACCGAGGTCCTCGGGCTGGAACTGGCCTGCGCCGAGCATCTCGCCGAGGTGCCCTGGATCCTGGTCGAGCGCGGCGGCGACATCTGCCACGAACTCGAAGAGGTGGGGCGGGAGTACGAGGCGGACGCCATCGTCGTCGGCTCCACCCAGGGCATCGTCGGCCGTATCTTCGGCTCGGTCGCCGGACGGCTCGCCAAGCGCGCCCGGCGCCCCGTCATCGTCATCCCCTGAGGCCCTTCGGCACCGCCTCCGGGCGCCCCGGCACGCCCGTGGCCGCCGCTTGTGCGTGCGTACGAACGCCCGGACGCGCTCAGGCCGGTTTCACGCGCTGACGGCCCTCGGACGCGTCAGGCCGGTCTCACGCGCTGACGGCCCTCGGACGCGCCCCTGGCCGGTTTCGCGCGCTGACGACCGCCCGATCCCCGCCGCCTCGCCCCGCGACCCCGTCGCAATCTCCGCGCCGCCCTTTCGTAACTCCCCGTCGGCCCAGGCGAGATGGGGAACGACCACCTCCAACTCCCGTGCGCGAGCGCGCGAAGCTACTCGCGCGTAGAGGTGTTTGTGCCCTTGTGAAGGGCATATATCGGTCACCGCACGACCGTACGTGCAGGACAAGAAGGGAGCCCGCCGTGGACAACGACGTCTCTGCGGGAAGCACCACAACGATCGTCGGCCGACTCGCGCTGGGTGTCACGCTGTTGGCCTTCGGTCTCGGAACGACCAAGGTGATCGACGGCGTGACGACGGCCGACGCCGTGTCACTGGCCCACTATGTGGGCGGCGTCGCCCTGTTCCTCGCCGGCCTGCTCGCTTTCCGAGACCGTGACTCCGCCAACGGTACGGCCTTCTCGGCGCTCGGCGCCCTGTGGTTCACCTGGGCCGTCACGGCCGGCGGCCAGATGTCCGACAACGCCGCAGGACTCTTCCTGCTGCTGTTCGCCCTCGTCGTCCTGAGCCTGGCGCTCGGGGCGGCCGGCGATGTCCTCGGCCAGGGCACCTACGCCCTGCTCTGCGTCTCCCTGGTGCTGCTCGCCATCGGGCGCTTCGCGGGCAACGACGCGCTGGGCAAGGTGGGCGGCTGGTGCGCGGTCGCCGCGGGCGCCGTCGCCTGGTACGCGGCCACGGCGGTCCTGGCCAAGTGGCCCACGTCCCTGCCGCGACGCGCTGCCGGCCGGGGGGTGACGGCCGCCGGCTGAGGCAGCGCCGGGCCGGGGAGGGCGGCCCCGGTCCCCTGAGGGAACGACCCCCTGTGCTGGTGGCACACAGGGGGTCGTTCACGTCGTGCGAGGTGATCCGGGGCGGCGCGGAACCGCTACTCCACCGTCACCGACTTGGCCAGGTTGCGCGGCTTGTCGATGTCCCGGCCCAGCGCCAGCGCGGTGTGGTAGGCGAGGAGCTGCAGCGGGATGCCCATCAGGATCGGGTCCAGCTCGTCCTCGTTCTTCGGGACCACGATCGTGTGGTCGGCCTTCTCCTGCTCCTGGTGGGCGACCGCGAGGATCTTGCCGCTACGGGCCTTGATCTCCTCCATGGCCGCACGGTTCTTCTCCAGCAGATCGTCGTCCGGCACGATCGCCACGGTCGGCAGGGCCGGCTCGATCAGCGCCAGCGGGCCGTGCTTCAGCTCGGAGGCCGGGTAGGCCTCGGCGTGGATGTACGAGACCTCCTTCAGCTTCAGCGAGGCCTCGCGGGCCACCGGGTAGCCGCGCACACGGCCGATGAAGAGCATCGAGCGGGCGTTCGCGAACTGGTCCGCCAGCGCCTTGATCTCCTCCTCCTGCTTGAGGATCTCGGAGATCTGCTGGGGCAGCTTCCGCAGGCCCTCGATGATCCGCTTCCCGTCGCGCACCGACAGGTCGCGAGTGCGGCCGAGGTGCAGCGCGAGCAGTGCGAAGGCGACGGTGGTGTTGGTGAAGCACTTGGTGGAGACCACGCACACCTCGGGACCGGCGTGGACGTACATGCCGCCGTCCGCCTCACGCGCGATCGCCGAGCCGACGACGTTGACGATGCCCAGCACCCGCGCGCCCTTGCGCTTCAGCTCCTGGACGGCCGCGAGGACGTCGTAGGTCTCACCGGACTGCGAGACCGCGACGTACAGCGTGTCGGGGTCCACGACCGCGTTGCGGTAGCGGAACTCGGAGGCGGGCTCGGCGTCCGCGGGGATCCGGGCCAGCTCCTCGATCATCTGGGCGCCGATCATGCCGGCGTGGTACGAGGTGCCGCAGCCGAGGATCTTCACACGGCGCACCGCGCGTGCCTCGCGGGCGTCCAGGTTGAGACCGCCCAGGTGGACGGTGGAGAACCGGTCGTCGATGCGGCCGCGCAGCACCCGGTCCACGGCCTCGGCCTGCTCGTGGATCTCCTTGTGCATGTACGTGTCGTGGCCGCCCATGTCGTACGACTCGGCCTCCCACTCCACGGTGGTCGGCTCGGCCGTCGTCCGGGTGCCCTCGGTGGTGTACGTGCGGAAGTCGTCGGCCTTGAGGGTGGCCATCTCGCCGTCGTCGAGGGTGACTATCTGACGGGTGTGGGTGACCAGCGCGGCGACGTCGGAGGCGACGAACATCTCCTTGTCGCCGATGCCGAGCACGACGGGGGAGCCGTTGCGGGCGACCACGATGCGGTCGGCGAAGTCGGCGTGCATCACCGCGATGCCGTAGGTGCCCTCGACGACCCGCAGCGCCTGGCGGACCTTCTCCTCCAGGGTCTCGGCCTGGGAGCGGGCGATGAGGTGGGTGAGGACCTCGGTGTCGGTCTCGGAGAGGAACTCGACGCCGTCCGCCTCCAGCTTCTTCCTGAGGTCGGAGGCGTTGTCGATGATGCCGTTGTGGACGACGGCGACCTTGTGGTCGGCCGACATGTGCGGGTGGGCGTTCACGTCGGACGGGGCGCCGTGGGTGGCCCAGCGGGTGTGGGCGATACCGGTGGTGCCCTTGAAGCGCGCGGGGACCTTGGCCTCCAGGTCGCGGACCCGGCCCTTGGCCTTGACCATCTTCAGGCCGGACGTCTTGGGGGACGTGACGACGATGCCCGCCGAGTCGTAGCCGCGGTACTCCAGCCGCTGCAGACCTTCCAGCAGCAGCGGGGCCACATCGCGCTTACCGATGTATCCAACGATTCCGCACATATATATCCTTAAGTCCCTTTTGTCCCCGTTGTGGTGAGGTGGCTACCGAGGCCGTCTCCGGCGCCTCAGCCGTAGACGATGCGGCGCAGCTGGCGAAGCGTGAGCTCGGGCGGCGCGACCGCCCGGTACCTCAGATCGGCCTCGATCCGCTCGAAGATCATCGCGTTCACCAGGCCCTGGGCCTGCAGTTCGCGATGACGGCGGCGGACGAACTCCTCGGTCGTCTCGTCGAAGTAGGCGAGCACGTCCTGGACCACCCGCAGTGCCTCGCCCCGGCTCAGGGTCGTGGACCGCGTCAGATGATCAACAAGTTCGTCGTGCACCCGGTAGATCCTGCGGCACGGGCGCCGGAATCGCAAGATTCGTGCCCGATTTCGGGCAGCTGCCCGTGACGGCTCTCGTGGGCACCTGTTCGACGCCTGTCCATTCTGTGTCTTGCGCCACGTCGCTTATGTGGAGGAAGTTCGGGCCACATGGACACACCTCGTATGGGAGTACCTGAGAAGCTCGCCGCCCGTATGAACATGGCGGAGCAGCACGAGTACCTGCGCGCGAGATTCTCCCGGCGCACGATGATCAGAGGCGGCGCCGTCACCCTGGGCGCCGTCACCGGTGGCGCGTTCGTCCCGGGCGCCACCGCCCAGGCCGCCGTCCCCAGCCAGCGCACCGCCCCCGCGACCGAGACCGTCGACGGCGCCCTCGTCGCCCCCTTCGGCCGCCACCTCGCCTTCGGCAACGACCCGCGCACCGAGATCACCGTCTCCTGGCAGGTCCCGGTCGCCGTGCAGAAGCCGTTCATCCGGGTCGGCGCCCACCCCTGTGACCTCTCCCGCAAGATCCCCGCCGAGGTCCGCACCCTCTACACCCCGGCCGGCGTCGGCGCCAGCGGCAACCACACCCAGTACTACCTGCACGCCAAGCTCACCAACCTGCGCCCCGGCAAGACCTACTACTACGGCGTCGGCCACGCGGGCTTCGACCCGGCCGAGCGGCATCTGCTGGGCACCCTCGGCACCTTCACCACGGCTCCCGCCCACAAGGAGCCCTTCACCTTCACCGCGTTCGGTGACGAGGGCGTCAGCTACCACGCCCTGGCCAACAACAGCCTGCTGCTCGGCCAGAATCCGGCCTTCCACCTGCACGCCGGCGACATCGCCTACGGTGACCCGGCCGGCGCGGGCAAGACCACCGACACCGGCTTCGACTCGCGCGTGTGGGACCAGTTCCTGTACCAGACCGAGTCGGTCGCCAAGCAGGTGCCGTGGATGCCGGCCTACGGCAACCACGACATGGAGGCCTGGTACTCGCCCAACGGCTACGGCGGTGAGGAGGCCCGCTGGACCCTGCCGGACAACGGACCGGACAAGACGAACCTCCCGGGCGTCTACTCCTTCGTCTACGGCAACACGGCGGTCATCTCGCTGGACGCCAACGACATCTCCTTCGAGATCCCGGCCAACCTCGGCATCTCGGGCGGCACCCAGACCAAGTGGCTGGAGGACCAGCTCAAGAAGTACCGCGCCAGCCACGACATCGACTTCATCGTCGTGTTCTTCCACCACTGCGCGTACTGCACCTCCACGGCGCACGCCTCGGAGGGGGGCGTGCGACAGGAGTGGGTGCCGCTGTTCGAGAAGTACACCGTGGACCTGGTCATCAACGGCCACAACCACCAGTACGAGCGCACCGACGTCATCAAGGGCGACAAGGTCGTCAAGAAGCTCCCGATCGGCGGCACGGCGTACCCCGAGTCCGAGGGCGTGGTGTACGTGACGGCGGGCGCGGCGGGCCGCAGCCTGTACGCGTTCAGCGCCCCGCTGTCGTACGAGGGCCACGAGAACGAGGTCGAGTCCGTCGCCTCCTTCATCAACGTCAAGGACGGCAAGCAGAACGAGACGGTCGCCTGGTCGCGCGTGCGCTACCTCGACTACTCCTTCCTGCGCGTCGACGTCACCCCCGCCGCCGAGGGCCGGTACGCCACGCTGAAGGTGCGCGGCATCGCCGAGTCCGGTGAGCAGGTCGACCACTTCACGGTGGCGCGCCGGGCGAAGTAGCACCACTCGGAAGGCCACTTCGGCGCCCGGAAGGCAGGGCGCGGAAGACGGCGGGCGGTCCTCGTGTCCGGCACGAGGGCCGCCCGCTCGGTTTCGGCGTGTGTCCCGCCGGACGGCTCGCCGGAGCCCTTCGCGCGGCCCGCTCGCCGGGATGAATTCTCGGCGGGGCGGGGGTTGCCCGGGCCCGTTCTGCGGGAGAGTGGTCTATACCCCTCTCGTCCGGTCCGGGCGAGCCCATGGGGCCTCGTGGAAGGGAGCGCATGTGTCACAGCACCACAGAACGCCCCGCATCCTCGGAACACTTCTGCTCGTCGCGACGGCCGGACTCACCCTCGGCGTCGGTGCCCAGCCCGCCGCGGCAGCCCGCGACACCGGAGCCTTCGCCCGGGTGGTCCCGGCGCCCGCCTCCGCCGTGGCGGGGGGATCCCCGTACGCGATCACACAGAGCACCCGCATCCGGGTGGACGGCACGAGTGAGACCCGGAACGTCGGCGAGTACCTCGCGGACGTCCTGCGGCCCTCGACCGGCTACCGGCTGCCGGTCACCACGACCGGCGCCGGAGGTATCCGGCTCACCCTCGGCAGCGGCCCGTTCGGCGCCGAGGGCTACCGGCTCGCCAGCGACGCCCACGGCGTGACCATCACCGCCGGCCGCCCCGCCGGCCTCTTCCACGGAGTGCAGACGCTGCGCCAGCTACTGCCCCCGGCCGTCGAGAGGAAGACCGTGCAGCCCGGCCCCTGGCTGGTCGCGGGCGGCACCGTCACGGACTCCCCGCGCTACGCCTACCGCGGCGCGATGCTCGACGTCTCCCGCCACTTCTTCAGCGTCGCCCAGGTCGAGCGCTATATCGACGCACTGGCGCTCTACAAGATCAACACCCTGCATCTGCATCTGAGTGACGACCAGGGCTGGCGCATCGCGGTGGACTCCTGGCCGCGCCTCGCGACCTACGGCGGCTCGACCCAGGTCGGCGGCGGCAAGGGCGGCTCCTACACCAAGGCGCAGTACCAGGAGATCGTCCGCCATGCCGCCGCCCGCTATGTCGAGATCGTCCCCGAGATCGACATGCCCGGCCACACCAACGCCGCGCTCGCCTCGTACGCCTCACTGAACTGCGACGGCGTCGCACCCCCGCTCTACACCGGGACCGACGTCGGCTTCAGCTCGCTGTGTGTGAACAAGCCGGTGACCTACGACTTCGTGGACGACGTGGTGCGGGAGCTGGCCGCCCTCACCCCGGGCCGCTACCTGCACATCGGCGGCGACGAGGCGCACTCCACCAGCCACGCCGACTATGTGACGTTCATGGACCGGGTGCAGCCCATCGTCGTCAAGTACGGCAAGACCGTGATCGGTTGGCACCAACTGACCGGGGCGCACCCGGTGAAGGGCGCGCTCGCCCAGTACTGGGGCCTCGACGACACCGCCGCCGACGAGAAGGCCCAGGTCGTCCAGGCCGCACGCAACGGCACCGGGCTGATCCTGTCCCCGGCCGACCGGGTCTACCTCGACATGAAGTACACCAAGGCCACTCCGCTCGGACAGGACTGGGCGGGACTGGTGGAGGTCAAACGGTCCTACGACTGGGACCCGGGCAGCTATCTGGCGGGCGCGCCCGCCTCGGCGATCGCCGGTGTCGAGGCGCCGCTGTGGTCCGAGACGATCGTCACCGACGCCGACATCGACTACATGGCCTTCCCCCGGCTGCCGGGCGTGGCCGAGCTGGGCTGGTCGCCGGCCGCCACGCACGACTGGGACGCCTACCGGGTGCGGCTCGCCGCGCAGGGCCCCCGGTGGGACGCGCTGGGGATCGGGTACTACCGCTCGCCCCAGGTGCCCTGGCCCGCGCGGTAGTCCGGCGAGACGACGACGGGCACCCCGGTGGACCGTACACCGGGGTGCCCGCCCGTTTCGGGCGCCCTAGAGGCCCGCGATCGGGTTCCTCAGGGTCCCGACCAGCTGGAGCGCCCCCGAGGGATCCGCGAGGTCCACCATCTGCCGGTTGTTGCGCAGCTGGAGCCGGTTGAGGCAGGACAGGGCGAACTCCGGGGCGAACATGTCGTACTGCCGGAACCGGTCGCCGAGCTGCGGATGCGCGTCCTGGTACTCGTGGACGACCTCGGCGACCGTGCGCCAGAAGTCGTCCTCCGTCAGGACGCCCTCGCCGGCGAGGTTCGCCGCGACGAAGCGGAAGAAGCAGTCGAAGACGTCCGTGAAGACCGACAGGAGCTTCTGGTCCTCGGGCACCTCCACCCGGATCCGGGTGACCTCCGGCGGCAGCACCGCGTCCGGGTCCATCACCGCGATCTCCTCGGCGATGTCCTTGAAGACCGCGCGCCGCACCACACCGTCCTCCAGGACGAGGATGACGTTCTCGCCGTGCGGCATGAAGACCAGGTCGTAGGCGTAGAAGCAGTGCAGCAGCGGGGTGAGGTAGGCCCGCAGATAGTGGCGCAGCCACTCGGTGGGGGCGAGCCCCGACCGCTCGATCAGCGCCCCCGCGAAGGAGGCGCCCTCGTGGTCGACATGGGCGAGGGAGGCCATCGTCGCCAGGGTCTCGCCCTCCTGGAGCGAGCCGACCGGGCTCTCGCGCCACAGGGCGGCGAGCATCTTGCGGTACGGGGAGGTGCGGTCGGTGGCCGCCTCGTACTCCAGATGGCGGTAGCCGACGGCCGCCCGCTCGCGCAGGATCGTCAGGCCGGTCGCCTTGAGCACCGGATCGCTCTCGATCAGCCCGTGCAGCCAGTCGTTGATCGCCGGGGTCGCCTCCATGTAGGCGGCCGAGAGCCCGCGCATGAAGCCCATGTTGAGGACGGACAGGGCCGTCTTCACATAGTGCTTCTCGGGGTGGCCGGTGTTGAAGAAGGTCCGTACCGACTGCTGGGCCAGATACTCGTCGTCCCCCTCGCCGAGGCAGACGAGGTGCCGCCGGGCGACCTCCGCGGCGAAGGTGACGGTGAGCTTGTTCCACCACTGCCAGGGGTGGACGGGGATGAGGAGGTAGTCCGCCGGGTCCAGGCCCTGGCCGGTGAGCTGCCGGTGGAAGCGGTCCAGGGTCGCGGCCCCCAGCTCCTGCCGTACGAAGGACTCGTACGCGATGCCCGTGCCAGCCGTGAACGCGGCCCGTGAGCGGTGCGCCGCCAGCCACACCAGCCGCAGGGTGTTCGCGGTCTCGGGGGCGTACGACAGGTACTCGTGGATGTCGAAGCCGAGCCGCCCGTTGTTGGCGACGAAGCAGGGGTGGCCCTCGGTCATCCCGGTCTCTATGGCCTGGAACCCGCTCCGGGCCAGTTCGGCGGAGGTGACCTTCGGTTTGGTGAGCTTGTAGCAGGTGCCGGAGAGGGTGGAGGAGATCTCCTCCAGATAGACGGGCAGGATCTCGTCGCTCAGGCCGAGGGCCGTCCTCAGCTCGATGAGGAAGTCCAGAGCCGCGAGGGGCAGTTCGGTGCCGTCACGGTGGCGGGTGATCGACTCGGGGTCGACCTCCCAGTGGTCTAGGGCACGCAGGGTGGCGCGGAACCGGTAGCGGGTGAGCCGGTCGTCGCTGTGGACGACGTAGTGGCCGTCGTCCCCCGCCTCGGGAGTGATCAGCCGCTCGTGCGCGAACTCGGCCAGCGCCTTGCGTATGAGGAGGCGGTTGGCCTGCGCCCAGCGCTCGGGGGAGAGATGGGCGACGGCGTCGGTGAGGGTCATGCCGCCACCGCCCGCTCGAACCGCTCGCGGGTGCAGAAGCTGAGCAGCGCCGTCTTCTCCGGCTTGGTGATCTCCCGCTCGGGCACGAACCCGACCGCCGCGTTCAGCGCGTGCACGGCCGTGTTGCGCACATCGGGCTCGACCACGATCCGCTCGGTGGCCGGGTCCGCGAACAGCTGCCGCACGACGGCGGTGATGACGGCCCGGGTGAACCCGTGCACGGGCCGGTCGGTGGGGGCGACTAGGAAGTGCATGCCGACGTCACCCGGCCCGGGCTCGTACAGGGCGACGAGTTCGCGGTGCGCGGGGTCGTAGTGCTCCATCAGGAACGCGGGCTCGCCGTCGTGCAGCCCGAGGAACGCGTGATGGTGCCGGTCGGCCGCGATCTCCATGTACGCCCGCTCGACGTCCTCCCGCCGGGCCTCCTGCATCATCCAGAAGGCCGACTTGGGGTGGGTGACCCAGCGGTGCAGGAGTTCGGCGTCCTTCGGAGGGTCGAGAGGCCGGAAGGTGAGGGCGCCGAGGGCACTCGTGGTCGTGCTCATACGGCGAACTCCTGGAAGGCGATGGTCTTCTCGACGGGGTAGTACTCGGTGCCCAGCAGCTCCCGGATGATGTACGCGTTCCGGTAGGCGCCCATGCCCAGGTCGGGGCTGGTGACGCTGTGCGTGTGGACGCCGGCGTTCTGCAGGAACACGCCCCGGCCCGTCACGTCGACGGCGTAGTTGCGGGCCACGTCGAAGTTGCCGCGCCCGTCGTAGCGCAGACGGTCGCGGACCGGCTTCAGGAACTCCGGTTCGACGTACCGGTAGCCGGTCGCGAGGATCAGGCCCTGGGAACTCAGCTCGAAGTCCTTCTCCTGCTCCTCCTGGCGGAAGCCGAGGGTGAAGGTGCCGTTCTCGTGGCGGGCGCTGGTGAGCGCGGAGTTGGTGAGCAGCCGGGTGGGCACCGGACCGTCGAGGTTCTTCTGGTAGAGCAGGTCGAAGATCTCGTCGATCAGGGCCCCGTCGATGCCCTTGAACAGGCCCTTCTGCTGCTCGGTGAGGCGGTAGCGGGTCCGTTCGGGCAGGGCGTGGAAGTAGTCGATGTACTCCGGGGAGGTCATCTCCAGGGTGAGCTTGGTGTACTCCAGCGGGAAGAAGCGCGGGGAGCGGGTCACCCAGTCCAGCCGGTAGCCGTGGACGTCGATCTCGCTGAGCAGGTCGTGGTAGATCTCGGCGGCGGACTGGCCGCTGCCGACCAGGGTGATCGACTCCTTGGCCTGGAGCCGGTGCTTGTGGTCCAGATAGCGGGAGTTGTGGATGACGTCGCCCGCGAGGCCCCGGCAGGCGTCGGGAAGGTGGGGCGGCGTCCCGGTGCCGAGGACCAGGTGGCGGGCCCGGTGGACGTCCCCCTCCCGCGTCCGTACGACGTACAGCTCGTCCTGCTCCTCGTACGTCACCTCGGTGACCGTGGTGTCGTAGCGGACGCAGCTCAGCTTCGAGGCCGCCCAGCGGCAGTAGTCGTCGTACTCGACGCGCAGCGGGTAGAAGTTCTCGCGGATGTAGAAGGAGTACAGCCGCCCGCGCTCCTTGAGGTAGTTGAGGAACGAGTACGGGGAGGTGGGGTCGGCCAGGGTGACCAGGTCGGA
The DNA here is from genome assembly GCF_042896945.1 of Streptomyces sp. NPDC001222. Classification (NCBI taxonomy): domain Bacteria; kingdom Bacillati; phylum Actinomycetota; class Actinomycetes; order Kitasatosporales; family Streptomycetaceae; genus Streptomyces; species Streptomyces sp. NPDC001222. Next base: position 107,685 of record NZ_JBIAXT010000009.1, on the reverse strand, counting down.
CATGAAGGGGGTCTGGAGGTGGGCGCCCTCCAGGAACATCCCGGAGTGCCACTCGAAGGCGGGCTTCGACTCCAGGAAGACGCCGTCGAGTCCGTCGATCGGCTCGGTGAGGCAGGCGAGGCCGAGGTTGAAGGGGCCGAGTCCGATCCCCACGAAGTCGTGGGTGGTGGTGTCGGGGGTGTCAGGACGCGCGGTCAAGGGACTCTCCCAGGTACTGCTCGGCGTGGCCGGCGATCAGATCGAGTACGGCGGCGATGTCGTCCGTCGTCGTCTCGGGGTTGAGCAGGGTGAACTTCAGATAGTGGCGGCCGGCCACCTTGGTGCCCGCGACCACGGCGTCGCCGGAGGCGAACAGGGCCTTGCGGGCGTACAGGTTGGCGCGGTCGATACCGGCGGGGTCGGTGACGGCCGCCGGGATGCAGCGGAAGACCAGGGTGGACAGCTGCGGCTCGACGACCACGTCGAAGCGGGGGTCGCCGGCCAGCAGCTCCCAGCCCTTCCGTGCCAGGTCGCAGACCTCGTCGAAGAGGGCGCCGACGCCGTCCGCACCCATCACGCGCAGGGTCATCCACAGCTTGAGGGCGTCGAAGCGGCGGGTGGTCTGCAGGGACTTGTCGACCTGGTTGGGGATGCGCTCGGTGACCGTGCGGCGCGGGTTGAGATAGTCCGCGTGGTAGGTCGCATGGCGCAGCGTGGCGGCGTCCCGGACCAGCACGGCGGACGAACTCACCGGCTGGAAGAAGGACTTGTGGTAGTCGACGGTGACCGAGTCGGCGCGCTCGATGCCGTCGAGGAGACGGCGGCGGGCGGGCGAGACGAGCAGTCCGCAGCCGTAGGCCGCGTCCACGTGCAGCCAGGTGTCGTAGCGGGCACACAGCTCGGCGATCTCCGGCAGCGGGTCGATGGAGCCGAAGTCGGTGGTCCCGGCGGTGGCGACGACGGCCATCGGGACGAGGCCCTCCGCGACGCAGCGCTCCAGCTCGCGGGCGAGGGCGACGGTCTGCATGCGCTTGTCGGCGCCCACCGGGACGGAGACGACGGCGTCCGGGCTCAGACCGAGGAGTTTCGCCGACTTCCGCACGCTGAAGTGGCCGGCCTCGGAGACGAAGATCCGCAGTTTGGCGAGGGTGCCGGAGGTGTCGGAGGCGTTCCATCCCGCGCGCCCCGGCTTGGCCTCCTCGCGGGCCAGCAGCAGCGCCTGGAGGTTGGACTGGCTGCCGCCGGAGGTGAACACGCCGTCGGCGGCGGGTCCGAAGCCGATGCGCCCGGCGGTCCAGTCGATGAGCCGGCGCTCGATCAGGGTGCCGCCGGCCGACTGGTCCCAGGTGTCGAGGGAGGAGTTGACGGCGGACAGGACGGCCTCGCCGAGCACGGCCGGGATGACGACCGGGCAGTTGAGATGGGCGAGATAGCGCGGGTGGTGGAAGTAGACGGCGTCGCGGAGGTACAGCTCCTCCAGCTCGTCCAGGGCCGCGGTGCTGTCGTGCAGCGGGCGGTCCAGGTCGATCCCCTCGATCCGGGGGGCGAGGGCGTCCGCCGTGACGCCGGTGAACGGACGGTCGGTGGCGGCGAGTCTGGCGGCCACCCGCTCCACTCCTTCGGTCACGGAACGGCGGTAGTGCTCCGCGGTGAGGTCATTGAGCAGGTGAGAGCGCATGTGGGGGTCCTCCGGTGGGGACAGTCCGTGCGGGACGGGGCAGGGCGGAGCCGCCCGTGGGAACTTAGGTTAGCCTAACTTAAGTTCGATCTCGAGAAGCCCCGCCCCGGTGAGCGTCGTCACTCCTCGGCGCGCAGTTGCTCCTCGCTCAGCCCCTGCCGCCAGTAACCGACGAAGGTGACGCGCCGGCGGTCGATCCCGCGTTCGCCGACGAAGTGCCGGCGCAGCTCCTTGACCCGGCCGGACTCGCCCGCGATCCAGACGTACGGGGCCCGTGCTCCGGGGAGTTCGGCTTCCCTGATCGCCGCGAGCGCGCTGGGGGAGCCCGTGCCGCGGACCAGCCAGGTGACCTCGGCGTCGGCTTCCGTCGCCAGGTCCTGGATGTCACCGGCCCGCCCGGCCTCCAGCCAGACATGGGCTCGGGTGCCCGCGGGGAGCTGTCCGAGGATCGCGGAGGCGGCGGGCACGGCGGTCTCGTCGGCCCAGATCAGCACCAGATCGGTGTCCTCGGGCGGACGGAAGCGGATCGCGCGGTTGTCCGCGACCGCCGGGCCGATCAGGACGACACGGTCACCGGCGGCGGCACGGGAGGCCCAGAGCGAGGCGGGACCCGCCGGGACGGGGGCGTCCGGCTCCACGCCGTGCAGCACGAAGTCGATGTCGATCTCGTCGGGTTCATCGGGTTCGCGCCGCAGGGACCGCAGCGTGTACGAGCGCATCACCGCCCGTACGCCGTCGGGCAGTTGGCGCCAGCCCTGCCACCACAGGTCGCCGAGTTCGATCGGCACGGCGGGCTCGCGCTGGCCGGGGTGCGGAAGGAAGAGAGACAGGCTCTGGTCGTGTCCGTCGGAGCGGAACGCGCGCAGATCGTCCCCCGCGAAGGTGACACGGACGACGGACGGGCCGAGCCGCCTCGTCCGTACGACCTGGAGGGAGAAGAAACGGAACGGGGCGGCCACGGCCGTCGTCATGGGTGCTCCTGAGGGGGCAGGGCTCCCGGGAGGCGGGGCTCCTCGGGAGCGGGGCGCCTTGGGCGGTGAGGGGCGGTCAGCTGACCTTCTTGGCCGTCTCGACGGCCTTGGCGAGGTCCTCGAGCAGCGGGGCGCACTTGTCGTAGGACAGGATCGGCTCGGGGTTGCGGGCGATGACCTGGCCCGCCTTGACCGCGGGGAGCTTCTTCCAGGTCGCCTCGGTGATGTCGGCGGGCTGGACGGCCGAGGTGCGGTTGTCCATCATGATGATGTCCGCCGGGTGCTTGTCGACGTTCTCCCAGCTCAGGTTCTCGAACCAGCCGCCGCTCGCCTTGAGGGCGGAGGCGGAGGGCTCCACGAAGTTCACGCCGAGGGCCTTGAAGTACTCCAGGTCGATGGAGAGGCCGGAGCCGGAGACGTAGAAGATGTCCTGGCTCGCGGAGCCCGCCAGCACCTTGATGCCGGGCTTGGCCTTGGTGGCGGCGCGCAGCCGGGCGGCCGCGTCCTCGAACCGCTTCTTCGCCTGGGCGATGGCCGAGGAGGCGGTGTCCGCGCCGAGCGACTTCGCGAGCTCCAGCATCCGCTGCAGCGGCTCGGTCATCTGGCGGTCGTAGACGGAGATGCCGACGCTGGGGGCGCCGACGGCGAGGACCTTCTTCGTCGACTCCTCCGGGACGTACCAGAGTGTCCCGGCGCCGTCGAACATCGTGGTGACGAGCAGGTCGGGGCTGAGGGCCGCGTACTTCTCGATGTTGAACTGGCCCCACTCGTTGCCGAGGGTCGTGATCTTGTCGACGTCGAGGTCGCCGGCCTGGACGTCGGCCTTGCCGTCCTTGGTCCTCGTCGGGCCGAAGACGCCCTTCACGCCGACGCCGTAGTCGTGCAGCGCGGCGGCGACACCGACGAACGCCACGATGTTCGCGGGGACCTTGTCCGCCTTCGCGGTCTGCCCGCGGTCGTCCTTGAACGACCAGGGGCCGGTCCTGTCCGCGCCCTTCGCGCTGTCCGAGCCGGTGTCTTTCCCCTTGTCGCTACCGCAGGCCGCGAGCGCGGCACCGAGGCCGAGAGCGCCGCCGGCGGCGAGAAGGCCGCGACGGGTGAGACGGGTGGCACGGGCATTGGACATGAGTGTGCTGCCTTCGAACGGGGCGGAGCATCCGCCGGACGAGTCGAAGGTAGGTTAGCCTAACCTCACTTCCTGTCCAGGGGGCAGTTCGATCGGGGCGGGGGGCCTGACCGCGCCTCATATGCGAAGAGGCCCGCGCCTGGTGCGGCGCGGGCCCCTCGTCGCTGTGGTCGTGCCACGGGCTCAGCCCGTCAGTCCCAGCTCCCGGGCGATCAGCATGCGCTGGACCTCGCTCGTGCCCTCGCCGATCTCCAGGATCTTGGAGTCGCGCCACATCCGGGCCACCGGGTACTCGTTCATGAAGCCGTAGCCGCCGTGGATCTGGGTGGCGTCGCGGGCGTTGTCGACGGCGACCGTGGAGCTGTAGAGCTTCGCCAGGGCCGCCTCCTTCTTGAAGGGCTCGCCGCTGACCAGACGGGACGCCGCGTCGCGCCAGGACAGCCGGGCCGTGTGGGCCTTCATCTCCATGTCGGCGATCTTGAACTGGATCGCCTGGTACGCGCCGATCGAGCGGCCGAACGCATGGCGCTCCTTGGCGTACTTCACCGACTCGTCCACACAGCCCTGCGCCAGGCCCGTCGCCAGCGCCGAGATCGCGATCCGGCCCTCGTCCAGGATGCGCAGGAACTGGGCGTAGCCGCGGCCCTCCTCGCCCAGCAGGTTGGCCGCCGGGACGCGCACGTCCACGAAGGACAGCTCACGGGTGTCCGAGGCGTTCCAGCCCACCTTCGAGTAGGGGGCCGCCACGGTGAAGCCGGGTGTGCCGGACGGGACGATGATCGAGGAGATCTGCGGGCGGCCCTCCGGCGTACGGCCCGTCACCGCGGTGACCGTCACCAGGCCGGTGATGTCCGTGCCCGAGTTGGTGATGAAGCACTTCGTGCCGTTGATCACCCACTCGTCCGTCTCCGGGTCCAGCCGTGCCGTCGTCCGGGTGGCGCCCGCGTCCGAGCCGCCGTCCGGCTCCGTCAGACCGAAGGCGCCCAGGAGTTCGCCGGAGCACAGCCGCGGGAGCCACTCCTGCTTCTGGGCCTCCGTGCCGAAGCGGTGGACGGGCATCGCGCCGAGCGACACCCCCGCCTCCAGGGTGATGGCGACGGACGAGTCCACCCGGGCGAGTTCCTCCAGCGCGATACCGAGCGCCAGATAGTCGCCGCCCATGCCGCCGTACTCCTCGGGGAAGGGCAGTCCGAACAGACCCATCCGGCCCATCTCGCGGACGATCTCGTACGGGAACTCGTGGCGCTCGTAGAAGTCGCCGATCTTGGGGGCCACGACGTCGTGCGCGAACTCCTCGACCGTGCGGCGGAGTTCCTCCAGCTCGGGGGAGAGTCGGTGGTCCATGGGGGTCACTCCTTGTGGGAGAGGGCTCGGACGGTACGGGACGGGCTGGGCCGGTCCAGGTGCGCGGCCATCCACACGCTCGTGGCGGTGAGCCGGCCGAGGTCGACGCCGGTCTCGATGCCGAGGCCGTGAAGCATCCAGACGAGGTCCTCGGTGGCGAGGTTGCCGGTGGCGGACTTCGCGTACGGGCAGCCGCCGAGGCCGCCCGCGGAGGCGTCGACCGTCGTCACGCCGTGCTGGAGCGCCGCCAGGGTGTTGGCGAGGGCCTGGCCGTAGGTGTCGTGGAAGTGCACGCCGATGACACTGGTCGGCACGCCCTCCTCGTTCAGCTCGGACAGCAGGTCCTGGACATGGCCCGGCGTCGCCACACCGATCGTGTCGCCCAGGCTCAGCTCGTCGCAGCCCATGTCCATCAGCGCCTTGCTGACGTGGACGACCTGGTGGATCGGCACGGCCCCCTCCCAGGGGTCGCCGAAGCACATGGACAGATAGCCGCGGACATGCACCTTGTGCTCCTTCGCCCGCTCCACCACCGGCCGGAACATCGCGAGGGCCTCGTCCACCGTGCGGTTGAGGTTGGCCTTGGCGAAGGACTCGGTGGCGCTGGCGAAGACGGCGATCCGGCGGGCGCCGAGCGCGAGCGCGCGGTCCAGTCCGCGTTCGTTCGGGACGAGGACCGGGAGCGCGACCGGCAGATCGCTGACGAGCGGATACAGCTGCTCGGCGTCCGCGAGCTGGGGCACCCACTTGGGGTGCACGAAGCTGGTCGCCTCGATGGTGGTCAGGCCCGCGTCCGCGAGCCGCCGGACGAACTCCGCCTTCACCTCCGTCGGCACCGTGCTCTTCTCGTTCTGCAGCCCGTCGCGCGCGCCGACCTCGTGGATCCTGACCCGTGGGGGCAGGTCCTCGGAGGGCACGACCATGGGCAGTCCCTGAGCGGTCATTCCGTAGCCTCCCCGTCCTCCTCGTGCGGCGCGATCACGGCCAGCACCTGGTCCATGGCGACCGTCGCGCCGGGGGTGACGTCGAGTTCGGCGACGGTCCCGGCGTGCGGGGCGGAGATGACGTGCTCCATCTTCATCGCCTCGACCACCAGCAGGCTCTGTCCGGCCGTCACCTCGTCCCCGACGGCCACCTTGACCACGGTCACCGTGCCGGGCATGGGCGCGGTCAGCGACTCGGTGCCGGAGTGCGCCGACCGCGTGAGCGAGGCGGCGACCGGGTCGTGGTCGCGCACATGCCAGGCGTCGCCGTCGCGGCCCAGCCAGTCCCCGGCCCGTTGGAAGGTGTGGCGTACGCCGTCCAGGACGACGGACACCGAGTCCTCGGTCACCGTGTGGGTGCCCCGCGGGGTGTACTCCACCGGGTCGGACACCCGCAGCGGGAAGGCCACCGGGCGGGGCTCGCCGCCCAGCCGCCAGCCGCTCGGCACGGAGAACGGGTCGGTCCAGCCCGCGCCGCGCGGCTTCAGCGCCTCCAGGCGGACGGCCGCCGCGGCCTCGTAGACCTCCTGTGGCACCTCGGTGGTGACGAGTGTGTCCACCACCCGCTCCACCAGACCCGTGTCCAGTTCGCCCGCCACGACCGCGGGATGGGCCAGCAGACGGCGCAGGAAGCCGGCGTTGGTCTGCACGCCCAGCGTGACCGTCCGGGCGAGGGCCGCCCGCAGCCTGCGCAGCGCGGTCGCGCGGTCGGGGCCGTAGGCGATGACCTTCGAGAGCATCGGGTCGTACAGGCTGCCGACCTCGGTGCCCTCGGTCAGGCCCGAGTCCGTGCGCACCCCGTCCCCCTGCGGCTCGCGCAGCGCCAGCACGGTGCCTCCGGAGGGGAGGAAGCCGCGGGCCGGGTCCTCGGCGCAGATACGGGCCTCGACCGCGTGTCCGGTGAGCGTGACGTCCTTCTGCCCGAAGGACAGGGGCTCGCCCGCCGCCGCCCGCAGCTGCCACTCCACCAGGTCCACTCCGGTGACCAGTTCGGTGACCGGGTGCTCCACCTGGAGGCGGGTGTTCATCTCCATGAAGTAGTACGACGAGGGGTCACCGCCCGGCACGATGAACTCCACCGTGCCCGCGCCCTCGTACCCGCAGGAGCGGGCGGCCTGGACCGCCGCCTCGCCCATCGCGGTGCGGGTGGCCTCGTCGAGGAGCACGCTGGGCGCCTCCTCGATGATCTTCTGATGGCGGCGCTGGAGGGAGCACTCGCGCTCGCCCAGGTGCACCACGTTCCCGTGGCCGTCGGCCAGGACCTGGATCTCGATATGGCGGGGGCGGTCGACCCAGCGCTCCACCAGGAGCGTGTCGTCGCCGAACGAGGCACGGGCCTCGCGGCGGGCGGCGGCGATCTCGTCCGCCAGCACGGCAGGGTCCCGCACCAGCCGCATGCCCTTGCCGCCGCCGCCCGCGCTCGGCTTCAGCAGCACCGGCATGCCGATCTCCCCGGCCGCCGCGGCCAGTTCCTCGTCCGTGAGGCCGCTGCCGCTGGATCCGGGCACGACCGGGACGCCGGCCGCGCGCACCGTCTCCTTGGCGCGGATCTTGTCGCCCATGAGGGAGATCGCCTGCGCGGGAGGGCCGATGAAGACCAGGCCCGCCTCTGCGCACGCCCGCGCGAACGCGGCGTTCTCCGCGAGGAAGCCGTACCCCGGGTGCACCGCCTGGGCGCCGCTCCGGGCGGCGGCCTCCAGCAGACGCTCCACCGAGAGATAGCTCTCGGCCGCGGGCGCCGGACCGATCCGGACCGCCGTGTCCGCCTCCCGGACATGACGGGCGTCCGCGTCGGCGTCGGAGAAGACGGCCACCGAGCGCACGCCCATCGACCGCAGCGTACGGATGACGCGTACGGCGATCTCGCCCCGGTTGGCCACAAGCACCGTGTCGAACATGGTCCCCCTCACATCCTGAAGACGCCGAACTGGGGCTCACCCAGGGGCGCGTTGGCGCATGCCGTCAGGGCCAGGCCCAGCACCTGCCGGGTCTCCAGCGGGTCGATCACACCGTCGTCCCACAGCCGGGCCGTCGCGTAGTACGCGTTGCCCTGGCGCTCGTACTGGGCGCGGATCGGGGCCTTGAAGGTCTCTTCCTCCTCCGCGGGCCAGTCCTCCCCGCGCGCCTCGAACTGGTCGCGTTTGACGGTCGCGAGGACCGACGCGGCCTGCTCGCCACCCATGACCGAGATCTTGGCGTTCGGCCACATCCACAGGAAGCGCGGCGAATAGGCCCGTCCGCACATCGAGTAGTTGCCCGCGCCGAAGGAGCCGCCGACGACGACCGTGAGCTTCGGCACGCGGGTGCATGCGACCGCCGTGACCATCTTGGCGCCGTGCTTGGCGATACCGCCCGCCTCGTAGTCCCGCCCGACCATGAAGCCGGAGATGTTCTGCAGGAACACCAGCGGGATGCCGCGCTGGTCGCACAGCTCGATGAAGTGGGCGCCCTTCTGGGCGGACTCGGAGAACAGGATGCCGTTGTTGGCGACGATCCCGACCGGGTGGCCGTGGATACGGGCGAAGCCGGTGACGAGGGTCTGGCCGAACTCCGCCTTGAACTCGGCGAAGCGCGAACCGTCCACCACGCGCGCGATGACCTCGCGTACGTCGTAGGGCGTGCGGGAGTCGACCGGGACCGCGCCGTACAGCCCGAAGGGGTCGACCTTCGGCTCGACGGTCGGGACGACCTCCCAGGGCAGCTTCCCGCGCGCGGGGAGCGTGGAGACGATGGTCCGCACGATCCGCAGCGCGTGCGCGTCGTCCTCCGCCAGGTGGTCGGTCACGCCCGACACCCGCGAGTGGACCTCGCCGCCGCCCAGCTCCTCGGCCGTCACCACCTCACCGGTGGCCGCCTTCACCAGGGGCGGGCCGCCCAGGAAGATCGTGCCCTGGTCGCGCACGATCACGGCCTCGTCGCTCATCGCCGGGACATAGGCCCCGCCGGCCGTGCAGGACCCGAGCACCGCGGCGATCTGGGGGATCCCGGCGCCCGACATCCGCGCCTGGTTGTAGAAGATCCGCCCGAAGTGCTCGCGGTCGGGGAACACCTCGTCCTGCATGGGCAGGAAGGCACCGCCGGAGTCGACCAGATACAGACACGGGAGGCGGTTCTCCAGTGCCACCTCCTGGGCCCGGAGGTGCTTCTTCACCGTCATCGGGTAGTACGTGCCGCCCTTGACCGTGGCGTCGTTGGCGACGATCACGCACTCGCGGCCGCTGACCCGGCCGATCCCGGCGATCACTCCGGCGGCCGGGGCCTGCCCGTCGTACATCCCGTCGGCCGCGAGGGGCGCCAGCTCCAGGAAGGGCGACCCCGGATCGAGCAGGGTGTCCACACGGTCGCGCGGCAGCAGCTTGCCGCGGGCGGTGTGGCGCGCACGGGCCTTCTCGCCGCCGCCCAGGCGGGCCGCGGCCAGCTTGGCGCGCAGCTCCTCGCCCAGCGCGCGGTGCGCCTCCTCATTGGCCCGCCAGGCCTCCGACGCGGGTTCTGCCGCGCTCGTCAGCTCCGGTGCCTCCAGCATCCTGCGGTCCCCTCACCTTGTTAATGAGCGTTAACGCATTTCCTTCAGGTTAACGACCGCTAACCTCCCTGTCTAGAATTGATTTCATGGCCACCAGAACCGACGCCCCCACCCGTCGCGAGCAGATCCTCAAGGAAGCAGCGCGGCTGTTCGCCGAGCGTGGCTTCCACGGTGTGGGGGTCGACGAGATAGGCGCCGCCGTCGGCATCAGCGGACCGGGTCTGTACCGGCACTTCGCGGGCAAGGACGCCATGCTCGCGGAGCTGCTGGTGGGGATCAGCGGCCAGTTGCTCACGGGGGCGAAGCGGCGCCTGGCGGAGGCCGACGGGGCGGCCGCTCCCGAGACGGTCCTCGACTCGCTCATCGAGGGGCACATCGACTTCGCGCTCGACGACCGTCCCCTGATCACCTTGCACGACCGCGAGCTGGACCGCCTCCGGGACAGCGACCGCAAGCTCGTACGCCAGCTCCAGCGGCAGTACGTCGAACTGTGGGTGGAGGTCCTGCGCGAGGTCTACCCCGAGCTGGCGGAACCGGCGGCCCGCTCGGCGGTCCACTCGGTCTTCGGCCTGCTGAACTCGACCCCGCACCTGAGCCGCCGGGGCCCGCTCCCGAGCCGGGGAGCCACGGCGGAGCTGCTGCACCGAATGGCCCGGGGCGCCTTCGCGGCGGCCGGGGGGTCGTGACGGCGGTGGTGCTCGGCGGTGGCTCCGCCGCCCTGTACGCGGTCGGTCACCCCGCCGCGGCCGGGGTCCCGGCCGGCGTCACGCTCGTCGGCGCCGCGCTCGCGGAGGCCTTCCGCTCCAGGGCCGCGCGGAAAGCGTGACGAGCGTTACCGGGGGGCCTCTGGACGCCCACCTCTACTCGCCGGTACGTTTGATATGAGCAAGCGCTTAGACAGTCAAGGTACGCGGAGGTGGCGGCGTGCGCCGTACGCTGTTCAACGAGGATCACGAGGCGTTCCGGGAGACCCTGCGCGCCTTCATCGAGGCCGAGGTCGTTCCCGTCTACGACGAGTGGCTCGCCGCCGGCCAGGCGCCGCGCGACTTCTACTACAAGCTCGCCGAGCTGGGCGTGTTCGGTATCCGCGTCGACGAGGAGTACGGCGGCGCGGGCATCGACTCGTACAAGTTCGAGGCCATCCTGATGGAGGAGACCGCCCGCGCGGGCATCACCTTCGGTGGCTCCGGCGTCCACGTGCTGCTCGGCCTGCCGTACATAAAGCTGCTCGCCACCGACGAGCAGAAGAAGCGCTACCTGCCGAAGTTCGTCGCCGGCGAGGAGATGTGGGCCATCGCGATGACGGAGCCGGGCACCGGCTCCGACCTCGCGGGCATGCGGACCACCGCCAAGCTCTCCGAGGACGGTACGCACTACGTCCTCAACGGCGCCAAGACCTTCATCACCGGTGGCGTGCACGCCGACCGCATGATCGTCTGCGCCCGCACCTCCGCGCCCACCGCCGAGGACCGCCGCCACGGCATCTCCCTCTTCGTCGTGGACACCAAGGCGGAGGGCTACTCGGTCGGCCGCAAGCTCGACAAGCTGGGCCTGAAGACCTCCGACACCGCCGAGCTGGCGTTCGTCGACGTCAAGGTGCCCGTCGAGGACCTGCTCGGCGAGGAGAACAAGGGCTTCTACTACCTCGGCCACAACCTGGCCTCGGAGCGCTGGGGCATCGCCTACGGCGCCTACGCGCAGGCCAAGGCCGCGATCCGGTTCGCCAAGGACTACGTCCAGCAGCGCACCGTCTTCGGTCAGCCCGTCGCCGCCTTCCAGAACACCAAGTTCGAGCTGGCCGCCTGCCAGGCCGAGGTGGACGCGGCCGAGGCCGTCGCCGACCGCGCCACGGAGGCCCTCGACGCCGGTGAGCTGACCCCCGCCGAGGCCGCCTCCGCGAAGCTCTTCTGCACCGAGGTCGCCCACCGCGTGATCGACCGCTGCCTCCAGCTGCACGGCGGCTACGGCTTCATGAACGAGTACCCGATCGCCCGCCTGTACGCGGACAACCGCGTCAACCGCATCTACGGCGGCACCAGCGAGATCATGAAGACGATCATCGCCAAGGACATGGGCCTGTAAGCCCGGCGCAACCACCTGCGGATAGAACTGACCCCATGAGTCAGGCACTACAGGGTCTCCTCGATCTGCTCGACCTGGAGCAGATCGAGGAGAACATCTTTCGCGGCCAGTCCCGGTCCGCCGTCGTCCCCCGTGTCTTCGGCGGGCAGGTGGCGGCCCAGGCCATGGTCGCCGCCGGGCGTACGGTCCCCGCGGACCGGCTGGCGCACTCCCTCCACGCGTACTTCCTGCGCATGGGGGACCCGGGCGCGCCCATCGTCTACAACGTCGAGCGTCTCCGCGACGGCCGCTCCTTCACCACCCGCCGGGTCGTCGCCGTGCAGCACGGCAAGCCGATCTTCACGCTGTCCGCGTCGTTCCAGACGGACGAGGAGGGCCTCGACCACCAGGCCCCGATGCCACCGTCTCCCGACCCGGCCACCCTGCCCACCTCCGAGGACCGGCTGCGCTCCTACGGCCACCTCGACCCCCAGGTGGTGGAGCGCCTCCTGGAGGCCCGGGAGGCGATCGACCTGCGGTACGTCGACGAGCCGCCCTACGGGAAGTTCGGCGACCCCCGCGAGCCGCACTCCCAGGTGTGGTTCCGCACCAACGGCAAGCTCGCGGACGACCCCCTGCTGCACGTGGTCCTCGCGACCTACGTGTCCGACATGACGCTCCTCGACTCGGTGCTGCTCGCGCACGGGCGTGGCGGCTGGGCCATAGGCGACGTCGTCGGGGCCTCCCTGGACCACGCGATGTGGTTCCACCGCCCGTTCCGGGCCGACGAGTGGCTGCTCTACGACCAGGAGTCCCCCTCCGCACACGGCGGCCGGGGCCTCGGCCAGGCCCGTATCTACACCCAGGACGGCCGCCTGGCGGTCTCGGTGATCCAGGAGGGCGTGGTCCGCGTCCCGTGGTGAGGGGGCGCGGCCGCCGTCCGTGGGGCGACGGGGCTCAGCCGCCGTTCGTCAGCCCCGCCGCGTCGAGCAGGTACGCCGTCAGCGGATCGTAGTGGCGGGGGCTGGTGACGTGGTCGTCGAGCGGGACCGTCACCTGGACGGTTCCCTCGGCCTCCGCCAGGAAGAGGGCCGGGTCGTTGCAGTCCGCGTAGCCCACGGAGTCGATGCCCGACTGGCCCGCGCAGCCCGCCCAGCCGTGGTCGGCGACGACCAGGTCGGGCAGCGGACGGCCCGCCCCCTCCAGACCCTTCAGGATCGCGCGCATCGGCTCGCCGGAGTGCGTGTGCCAGAGGGTGGCGCCGTGCTCCAGGACGGCCACGTCGGCGAACTGCATGACGTACCCCTCGTCCGTCTGCAGTCCGTCCGGGATGACGACGATCTCGCACCCGGCGGCGCGCAGGGCGGCCGCGGTGGCGCGGTGCACGTCGAGGAGCCCCCCGGGGTGCCCCGTGGCCAGCAGCACGCGCTGCCGGCTGTCGGCGGCCTTGCGCAGGCGGGCCGCCAGACGATCCAGGGCGGCGACGGTCAGCTCCGGGTCGATGGTGTCCTGGCCGTAGCGGTACTCGGGATCGTCGTTCACACCGCAGCGCTCCGCCATGACGGCGAGCACGTCCTGCTCGTCGGTCCAGCGGTCGCCCAGTTCCAGGCCGAGCCAGTAGTTGCGGTCGCCGTTGGAGAGCCTGCGGTAGTGAGAGAGGTTGTTCTCACGGGGCGTGGCGACGTCGCCCGCGATGCGCGTGCGTACGAGGTGGTCGACGAGCTCGGCGCGGCTGGGGGTCCCGGGTATCGGCATGGCCCCCATTGTGCCGTCGAGCTGCGCCGGGACGGCCGTTGTTCCGCAGCGTGGGACGTGCGTCACTCGGCGCGGGCGGGTGCCGCCCGGCCCTGTCCCGTGCGCTGCAACGCGAACCACAGCTCCATCCGTACGTCCGGGTCGTCCAGGTCCGCGTCCAGCAGCGCCGTACAGCGGGCGATGCGCTGGCGCACCGTGTTGCGGTGGACCGACAGGGCGACCGCCGTACGGTCCCAGCTGCCGTGCAGGGACAGCCAGGTGCGCAGGGTCTCCACCAGGGCGGGCGTCCCGGCGATCGGGGCGAGCAGGGTGCGGGCGTGCAGCTCGGCCTGCTCGGCCGGGACCAGGTCGGCCAGGACCGTGCGCTCGCAGTGGCGCACCAGCGGCGCACGCGTGGCGCGGGCGCGGGTCAGGGCGCGGGCCGCCTGGGCGTCGGCGGCGGGCCAGTCGCCCGGGAGGACGGGGGCGCTCACGCCGAGGGTCCAGCCCGGGAGCGGGGCCGGTTCGCGGTCGGCGGGGACGAGGACCCGGACCACCCCCTCTCCGAGGTCGACCAGCGCGGACCCGAGCGCGGCGCCGAGCGCGGCGGCGGCCATGGCGTCGTGCGGACCGGTGCCGCCGGGGTGCGGCTGCCCGGCGGCACCGGGGGCCGGGGCGTCCGGGCGGGCGTGCACGACGATCCACCGGTCGTCCCCGAGCAGCGGTGCGACCGCCTCGGGTGCGGCGCCCAGCAGCAGCCGTACGAGCGCCGACGAACGCGCCGCGCCCGCTCCGCTGTGATGCTCTCCGGTCAGCAGGGAGAGCAGGACCGCGGCGACCGAGGCGATGGTGTGGTCCCCGGGGTCGCGCCGCGGGGAGGCGACCCCGAGGACGAAGCCCTGGACCGGGTCGAGCGCGTAGGCGGCCAGATGTGTCCCGGCGACGGTCTCGGCGGCGGAGGACGGAGCGGGGCGGGCACGGCCCGGCCCCGCGGGCGCACCCGGCTGCGGTGCGCCCGCCGGGGGCACCGCCGCGGTGCCGACGGGCCGTACGACCCGGGCCAGCTCCGCCATCGCCTCCCGTGCCTCGTTCCGCGGCCCCCGCCCCGCCGCCGCGAGGTGCGTCCCGTCCGGGCCGTAGAGCACCGCCCAGCCCGCGACCCGCTGGGCCAGTTGCCGCAGCACCGAGGGCACCGGGTCCGGGCGGGCCGCCGCCGCGGCCAGGCTCTGCTGGGCCTCCGTGACGCGGCGCAGCTCGGCCAGGCGGGCCTGGGCCATCAGCTGCCACACCGCACGGGCCACGCCCGAGAACGTCGTCTGCGGCGGGACCTCCAGCAGCGGCAGCCCGTGGCGGTCGCAGGCCTCCACCAGCGCGGGCGGCACCGTGTCGTGCACGGGTGCCAGGCCGAAACCGAGCGCCGCACCGCCCGCTGCGACGATCCGGGAGACGTAGTCGTCGAAATACTTCCCCGGTCCCGGTCCCGCTCCACCGGGGGCTCCCGCGCCGGTGCCGGCCGCTTCGGGGATCTGCACGCCCGCCGTCAGCAGCAGCTCGCCGCCCAGCAGGTACGGGTAGGGGTCGGCCATCTCCGAGGTGTGCGCCCAGTGGATCACGATGTCGGGTCCGGCCGGGCCGGCGATCTGCCGCAGGGCCAGGTCCTCCCGGGCGAGAAGGGCCGACAGCGGCACCGGTGGTGTGGGGGGTACCGCCGGAGCGGTCGGTGACGACGGATCCGGCATGGTGGACGGTTCCTCCATTCCGGTCGGTTCGGATGGATGAAACGTACACTTCAGAGTCGCTTTCCGGCCACCTAGTGTCTCTGCAGACCGGCAGCGGCGGGTACGGGCGGATGTCCCCGCGATCCACTGCCGACGTCCCGGTTCCCCAGGAACCACTACGTCTCTGCACGACACGCCACCGGGAAGTGCGCGAAGGAGGGCCCCCAATGGCCGTCGACTACACAGTGATCGTCGTCTATCTCGCCGGAATGCTGGCGATGGGCTGGTGGGGCATGCGCCGCGCCAAGTCCAAGAGCGAGTTCCTCGTCGCGGGCCGCCGGCTCGGGCCCGCGATGTACTCCGGCACCATGGCCGCGATCGTCCTCGGCGGCGCGTCCACCATCGGTGGCGTCGGCCTCGGTTACCGGTACGGGCTGTCCGGTGCCTGGATGGTCTTCACCATCGGCCTCGGCCTGCTCGCCCTGTCCGTCTTCTTCTCCGCGCGCATCGCCAGGCTGAAGGTCTACACCGTCTCCGAGATGCTCGACCTCCGGTACGGCGGCCGGGCCGGTGTGATCTCGGGCGTGGTCATGTGGGCGTACACGCTGATGCTCGCGGTCACCTCGACCATCGCCTACGCCACCATCTTCGACGTCCTCTTCGACATGAACCGGACCGTCGCGATCATCCTGGGCGGCACCATCGTCGTCGTGTACTCGACGCTCGGCGGCATGTGGTCGATCACGCTGACCGACATGGTGCAGTTCGTGGTGAAGACCATCGGCGTCCTGCTTCTGCTGCTGCCCCTCGCGGTGATACGGGCGGGCGGCTTCAGCGAGATGAAGGCCAAGCTGCCGACGTCGTACTTCGAC
Source organism: Streptomyces sp. NPDC001222 (assembly GCF_042896945.1). Classification (NCBI taxonomy): domain Bacteria; kingdom Bacillati; phylum Actinomycetota; class Actinomycetes; order Kitasatosporales; family Streptomycetaceae; genus Streptomyces; species Streptomyces sp. NPDC001222. Next base: position 91,696 of record NZ_JBIAXT010000009.1, on the reverse strand, counting down.
CCGCTGGGCATCGGTGGCGAGACGATCTTCACCTATGTCCTCATCTACACGTTCGGCATGCTGATCGGGCAGGACATCTGGCAGCGCGTGTTCACCGCGCGCAGCGACACGACGGCCAGGTGGGGCGGCACGGTGGCCGGCACCTACTGTCTGGTCTACGCCCTCGCCGGCGCCGTCATCGGCACCGCCGCCAAGGTGCTGTTCCCGAGGCTGGGCAGCCCGGACGACGCCTTCGCGACCATCGTCAAGCAGGAACTCCCGGTCGGTGTGCGCGGGTTGGTGCTCGCGGCGGCCCTCGCCGCGGTGATGTCGACCTCTTCCGGCGCGCTCATCGCCTGTGCGACCGTCGCCAACAACGACATCTGGTCGCGGCTGCGCGGTGTCGTGCGCCGCGACGGGGACGAGGCGCACGACGAGGTCAGGGGCAACCGCGTCTTCATCCTCGTCATGGGGGTCGCCGTGATCGGTACGGCCATCGCGCTGAACAACGTGGTCGAGGCGCTGACCGTCGCGTACAACCTGCTCGTCGGCGGGCTGCTGGTGCCGATCCTCGGCGGACTGCTGTGGAAGCGCGGCACCGCGCAGGGCGCGCTCGCCTCGGTCTCCGTCGGCGGTCTCGCCGTCATCGCCCTGATGGCGTCCTACGGCATCCTCGCCAACGAGCCCGTCTACTACGGGCTGCTGGCCTCGCTGGTGTCGTACGTCGTGGTGTCGCTGGCGACGAAGCCGACCGAGGAGGCCGTGCTGACCGCCTGGCGCGAGCGGCTCGCGGGGCGTGGCGCACCGGCCACGGAGGAGCCCACGACGGTGGGCGTCTGAGCCCTGGATGCTTCGGTCCGGCCGCCGCACGGTGGCCGGACCGTGCGGACCCCGCCCCGGGGTCCGCGACACTGGAAGAAACCCGCATGACCCGGAGGAGTCCGACGATGAGCAGTACCGAGAACCCCGCAGCAGGCGCCGGCCGACCCCGCGGACCCGTCGACTCGTCCCGCATCCCGCGGTACGCGGGCCCCGCGACCTTCGCCCGGCTGCCCCGCCTCGACGAGGTCGGCACCGCGGACGTCGCGGTGGTCGGTGTGCCCTTCGACTCCGGTGTCTCCTACCGCCCCGGCGCCCGCTTCGGCGGCAACGCCATCCGTGAGGCGTCCCGTCTGCTGCGTCCGTACAACCCGGCGCAGGACGCCTCCCCCTTCGCGCTCGCCCAGGTCGCGGACGGCGGCGACATCGCCGTGAACCCGTTCAACATCAACGAGGCGGTGGAGACCGTCGAGGCCGCCGCCGACGAACTGCTCGGCACGGGCGCCCGTCTGATGACCCTCGGCGGCGACCACACCATCGCCCTGCCGCTGCTGCGCTCCGTCGCCAAGAAGCACGGCCCGGTGGCCCTGCTCCACTTCGACGCCCACCTCGACACCTGGGACACCTACTTCGGCGCCGAGTACACCCACGGAACCCCGTTCCGCCGCGCCGTCGAGGAGGGCATCCTCGACACCTCCGCGCTCTCCCACGTCGGCACCCGCGGCCCGCTGTACGGCAAGCAGGACCTCACCGACGACGAGAAGATGGGCTTCGGCATCGTCACCTCCGCCGACATCTACCGGCGCGGCGCGGACGAGGTCGCCGACCAGCTGCGCCAGCGCATCGGCGACCGCCCGCTGTACATCTCCATCGACATCGACTGCCTCGACCCCGCGCACGCCCCGGGCACCGGCACCCCCGAGGCCGGCGGCATGACCTCGCGCGAGCTCCTGGAGATCCTGCGCGGCCTCGCCTCCTGCAACCTGGTCTCGGCGGACGTCGTCGAGGTGGCGCCGGCCTACGACCACGCGGAGATCACCTCGGTGGCCGCCTCGCACACCGCCTACGAGCTGACGACGATCATGACCCGCCAGATTGCGGCCGCCCGCGCCGGTGGGGAGACCGAGACCAAGTGACCCACGACCACGACCTGGTTCTCCGTCCGACGGCGGCGCAGACCGAGGCCGCACTGAACGCTCCCCCCGGCCGCAACGGCGGAGACCTGGTCGTGGAGACGCTGGCCGGGCTGGGCGCGACGACGGTCTTCGGAATGCCCGGCCAGCACGCCCTCGGCATGTTCGACGCGCTGCGCCGCTCCACGCTGCGGTACGTCGGTCTGCGCGTCGAGAACAACGCCGGTTTCGCGGCGGACGCCTACGGCCGGATCACGGGGGAGGCCGCCCCGCTCCTGCTCTCGACCGGCCCGGGCGCGCTGACGTCCCTGGCCGCGCTCCAGGAGGCGGCGGCCGCCTCGGCCCCGGTCCTGGCGATCAGCAGTCAGATCCCGGCCGCCGGGCTGGGCGGCGGGCGCCACGGCTATCTGCACGAACTCCCCGACCAGTCGGCCTCGTTCCGGGGCGTGGTCAAGTCGGTCCACACGGTCCGCACGCAGTCGCAGATCCCGTCGGCGATCGCGGCGGCGTGGAAGTCGGCGCTGACGGTCCCGCACGGGCCGGTGTGGGTGGAGATCCCCCAGGACGTGCTGCTCGCCGAGACCGCCCTGCCGGTGGTGACCGCGGTGGACGCGACGCCGGAGGACCTGCCCCCGCGCCCCGAACTGACCGCGGTCGCGGCCGACCTGCTGTCGAAGGCGTCCCGCCCGGCGGTCATCGCGGGCGGGGGAGTGGTCCGGGCGGACGCCGCGGGCAAGCTCCGCCGGCTCGCCGAGAAGCTGAACGCCCCCGTCGTCACCACCTTCGGCGGCAAGGGCGCCTTCCCCTGGGAGCATCCCCTCTCCCTGCAGTCCTGGCTGGAGGACCGCCACACGACCGACTTCCTGGAGGACGCGGACGTCCTGCTGGTGGTCGGCTCGGGCCTGGGCGAACTGTCCTCGAACTACCACACGTTCAAGCCGCGCGGCCGGGTGATCCAGATCGAGGCGGACCTCGGCAAGCTGGAGTCCAACCACCCCGCCCTCGGTATCCACGCGGACGCGCGTCTGGCCTTGCAGGCCCTGTCGGAGACGGTGTCGGAACGGGAGGACGCGAGCGCCCCCGAGCGCGTGCGGTCCGTGCTGGGGCGGGTCGCCGAGCGGATCGCGGCCCAGGAACTGACCCTGGAGCAGCGGCTGCTGGCGTCGGTGCGGCGCGCCCTGCCCACCGGCTCCCCGTCCTTCTGGGACATGACGATCCTGGCGTACTGGGCGTGGTCGGCGTTCGACCCGCGGGGGACGAACGCCATGCACTCGGCACAGGGCGCGGGCGGCCTCGGCTACGGCTTCCCGGCCGCGCTCGGAGCCGCCGTGGCCGACCCCACGCACCCGGTGCTCGCGGTCTCCGGCGACGGCGGAGCCCTCTATTCCATCGCCGAGCTGGCGACGGCCCGGCAGTACGACCTGAACGTGACCTGGCTGATCGTCGACGACGGCGGCTACGGCATCCTGCGCGAGTACATGACGGACGCCTTCGGCCAGGCCACGGCGACGGAACTGACCCGCCCGGACTATGTGGCCCTGGCGGAGTCGTTCGGCGTCCCGGGTGTCCGCACGACCCCGGACACCCTGGAGGAGGACCTGACGAAGGCGCTCGCCGACCCGGGCCCCTCGGTGGTGGTCCTCCCGGCGGTGCTGCGCATGTTCGCCCCGACGCACCTGGAAGGACGCGCCTGACAGGTCCGACGCGCCCGACACGTCTGACGTGCCGTCACCGCAGTCGGATCACCGGAACCAGAAGAAGATCGTGTCGTTCGTCTGGCCGAGCTCCCGGGCGCTCTCCCACTCCTCGGCCTCGAACTGCAGGACCTCGGCGAACCGGCGCACCGTCCCCTGGTGGTCGGGGTCCAGCCGGTCCAGCACCGCCACGTACGCCTCGGCGACCGCGGCGGCACGCTGGGCCGCCAGGACGCCGATCTGCGGAACGATGTCGCCGGGGTGCGGCAGCCGTACCGGCGGCCCGCTGAACAGGTACGAGCCCGGCCGCAGCTCGGACGGCACACCGTGCCGGGCCAGTTCGTCGTCCACCGAGTGGAACCAGGACAGCCGCCGCCAGGAGCCGAGATCCACGGTCTCGGAGAAATGGCACGCCACCAACTCGTGGAAGGCATAGGTGTACGCCGGGCTCACCTCCACGCTGGGGGCGCCCTCCAGCAGTTCGTCGAGCGCCCGGCCGACGGACACGCCGAGATCGATGTCCTGCTCCTGGAGCCGCGCGTCGGTCCGCGCGCACCTCTCGCGCACGATCCCGAGCATCCGCTCCTGCTCCGGCGTCCGCTCCACCGCGGTGAGCAGCCGCATCACGCTCCGCATGTCACCGGTGCTCATCTCCAGGCCGTGGCTCACTGTTTCCTCCCCGTGTCTCCGGACGCGTGCGCCCATGATCGCAACAGCCCCCGGCCGGATCGTGGTCAGGGCCGCGCCGCGCCGGGCGGTTTCCTCCGTGGCGGAAGGACGTCTGAGGGCCGGGCAACCGGGAAAGGATGTTCTCTCGTGCAACCTTTCACCCGTACTCGTGAGTCATCAGGGCAGGACGTGCCGGGGGCGCGTCCGAATCCACGTAAGGGATGGGGACTTCCATGACTCACCACAGATCCCGGCGTGCCCGTGTGCTCGGTGCGGGTATCGCCGCCGGGATTCTCATACCGTCCGTGGTCGCGGCGACGCCCGCCTCGGCCACGACGCCGACGGTGAGCTGCACCTCGGGCAAGACGGGTCTCGCCGCCAAGCTGCAGAAGGACATCACCGCAGCTCTCGCAGGCCGCAAGGGCACCGTCGCGGTCGGCCTCTACGACCGGTCCACGAACACCACCTGCTCGCTGCGCGCCACCAGCGCCTACGACTCGGCCAGCGTCGTCAAGGTCACCGTGCTCGCCACGCTGCTGTGGGACGCCAAGAAGCACAACCGCTATCTGACCGACCGTGAGACCTCCCTCGCCACGGCGATGATCACCAAGTCGGACAACAACGCGACCAGCACGCTGTGGAAGCAGCTGGGCCTGACGAAGGTCAAGGGCTTCCTCGCCGCGGCCGGTATGACCCAGACCAAGCCGGGCGCGAACGGCTACTGGGGCCTGACCCAGATCACCGTGCAGGACGAGCAGAAGCTGCTCAAGCTGATCACCGCCAAGAACTCCGTGCTGAGCGACAACTCCCGGGCCTACATCCTGAAGCTGATGGGGAAGGTCATCTCCTCCCAGCGCTGGGGCACCCCGGCGGGCGCGCCCTCGGGTGTCTCCGTGCATGTGAAGAACGGCTGGCTGTCGCGCGCCACGCACGGCTGGCGCGTGCACAGCGTCGGCACCTTCAACGGAGCCGGACACGACTACATGATCACCGTGCTGACGCAGGACAACAGCACCATGGACTACGGCGTCACCACGATCCAGAACGTGGCCAAGGCCATCCACAAGGACCTGGTGCCGACGGTCTCCGCCAAGAGCGCGTACGTGCCCACGAGCACACCGCAGGAGGCGATCCCGGCGGTCCCGGCGAACTGAAGCCCGGCGGCCCCGCGGTGCGCCGGCACGAGCCAACTCCGGCTGGCTCACGGTGAGTCCACTCCGGGGCCATCTGCCTCGTCCTACCGTGACGGCATGCGCCCGAGAATCCTTCTCGCCACCGTCACCCTGGCGGCGGCCACCTCACCGGCCGCCGCCGGCGCCCCCGCCACCGGCACCTCGCTGCACGTACGTCTCCCGCACCCGCCGGCCACTGACGGACCGCGCGACGGCCGGGCGCCCACGCGCCCGGCCGCTGCGAGTTCACCGCCGGAGGGTTCAGCCGCCGTCCTCCTCGCCGTCGTCCCGCTCCCCGCCGCCCACGAGGGCCTGGATCGCGTCGACCGCGCTGCCGTCGTGGTCGCTGCCCGCGGTGCCGCTGCCGGTCTGGAGGTTGCCCGTGCGGTCGACCTCCAGGATCGAGTCGGCGTGGGAGTTGTCGAGCACGGTGACCAGGCTGTCGTCCGCGATCGCCGGGCCCGCCGCGGCACCGAGCAGGGTCATGGACAGGGCGAGCACGGCCCGCAGTCGTGGGCGGCTGCCGGTCATCCGGCCACCCCCGCCGGCTTCGGCTGAAGGTGCACACCCGCTCGTTCCGGATGGAACCGCGCGATGTTCCGCTCCAGCAGCCCGGTCGAGGCGCGCACCCCGATCCCCTCCGCAGGGTCCATGTCCGGAAGCCGCCCGTCGGCCCGCTTCAGCTCGGCGAGCGCGGAGTCCATCGCCGCGTGGGCCGCGAACAGACAGGGCGTGCTGTAGATCGCGACGTCCACGCCCAGCTCGGACAGCTCGCTCAGGGACAACCGCGGCGACTTGCCGCCGGCGATCTGGTTGAACAGCAGCGGCTTGTCCCCGACCACGTCCCGGATCCGCCGGATCCAGTCCACGCTGCGCACCCCGTCGACCAGCACCACGTCCGCGGCGGTGGCGGCCAGGGCCCGCGCCCGGTCCAGGATGTCCTGCTCCTCGGTGGCGTCCGTGCGGGCCACCACCACCAGCTCCCGGCGGGTCGCGAGCACCGTCTCCAGCTTCTCGACGTACTCGGTCAGCGGCAGGATCCGTTTGCCGTCGGCGTGCCCGCACCGGCGCGGCCGCTGCTGGTCCTCCAGGATCACCCCGGAGGCGCCCGCCCGCTCCAGCGCCTCCACCACATGGCAGGCCACCTCGGGGTCGGCGTACCCGTCGTCGATGTCGACGAGCAGATGGTGACGGGGGAACGCGCCCCGCAGGCGCTGGGTGAACGCCACCATGTCGGGCCAGGCGATGAAACCGATGTCCGGCAGACCGTAGTGCGACGCGGCGAATCCGAAGCCGGACACGAACATCCCGTCGTAGTGCGCGGCCGCGATCGAGGCCGAGTACATGTCGTAGACACCGATCAGAGGTGTGGTTCCCTGCGCGGCGATCTGCTCCCGCAGCTCGTTTCCGTAGGCCACCGTCCAGCCCTTCCGTGGGGGGTCCTTTACCTGATCGGGATTATTTCTGTACCTACGCAAGTCATCCCCTATAGGGATCCTTTACTCACCCGGTCGGGTCACCACCTTCACCGCAGAAACGTCACTCGCGTTCCCCTCACGCGCTCCGTCCGCCTAGGCCCGCGGTCGCGGACGGCTGCGACTTTCGGCCCGGAATTGTTGCGGAGGGATGAAATCCGCCCTGGTCCGCGTTGGTGCTGTCCGGACGATCAGGGCGACAGGAAGGGACCGGCGTGGTGGCCAACGAGGGGGAGACACGCGGCTGGGCACGCAGGCTCGCGGGGTACGCGTGGCGCTACCCGAAGGACGTGATCCTCGCGCTCGGCTCCTCGCTGGGCGGCATGGCCGTCATGGCGGTCGTCCCGATGATCACCAAGGTGATCATCGACGATGTCATCGGGAACCACAGCCGGTCCGTGGGGCCCTGGGCCGGCGCGCTCATCGGCGCCGCCGTCCTCGTCTACGTCCTCACCTACATCCGCCGCTACTACGGCGGCCGGCTGGCCCTGGGCGTCCAGCACGACCTGCGCACGGACATGTACGGGACGATCACCCGGCTCGACGGGCGCCGCCAGGACGAGCTGTCCACCGGTCAGGTCGTCGGCCGCGCCACCAGTGACCTTCAGCTGGTCCAGGGCCTTTTGTTCATGCTCCCGATGACGATCGGGAACGTCCTCCTCTTCCTGCTCTCCCTGGTGATCATGGCGTGGCTGTCGCCGCCGCTGACCCTGGTCGCGCTGGCCGTCGCGCCCGCCCTGTGGTTCATCGCCAAGCGCAGCCGCACCCGGCTGCACCCGGCCACCTGGTACGCCCAGGCGCAGGCCGCCGCCGTGGCGGGAGTGGTGGACGGCGCCGTCAGCGGCGTCCGCGTGGTCAAGGGCTTCGGGCAGGAGGAGCAGGAGACCGCCAAGCTCCGGGAGGTCGGGCGCCGCCTCTTCGCGGGCCGGCTGCGCACCATCAAGCTGAACGCCCGGTACACCCCCGCCCTGCAGGCCGTGCCCGCACTCGGCCAGGTCGCCATGCTGGCGCTCGGCGGCTGGCTCGCGGTGCGCGGGCACATCACCCTCGGCACGTTCGTCGCCTTCTCCTCCTATCTCGCCCAGCTCGTCGGCCCGGTGCGCATGCTGGCCGTGGTGCTCACCGTCGGCCAGCAGGCCCGCGCGGGCGCCGAACGCATCCTGGAGCTGGTCGACACCGAGCCCTCGCTGTCGGACGGCACCAAGGAGCTGCCCGCCGACGCCCCCGCGACCGTCGAGTTCGACGACGTCTCCTTCGCCTACCAGGACGGCCGCCCGGTCCTCGACGGCCTCTCCTTCGAGATACGCCCCGGCGAGACCCTCGCCGTCGTCGGCTCCTCCGGCTCCGGCAAGTCGACGGTCTCCCTGCTGCTGCCCCGCTTCTACGACGTCACCCACGGCGCCGTCCTCGTCGGCGGCCACGATGTGCGCGAGCTCACCCAGTCGTCCCTGCGCGCCGCTATCGGACTGGTCCCCGAGGACTCCTTCCTCTTCTCGGACACGGTCCGCAACAACATCGCCTACGGCCGCCCGGACGCCACCGACGAGCAGATCGAGCGGGCCGCCCGCGCGGCACAGGCCGACCGCTTCATCGCCGAGCTGCCCGACGGCTACGCCACCAAGGTCGGCGAGCAGGGCCTCACCCTCTCCGGCGGCCAGCGCCAGCGCATCGCACTGGCCCGGGCGATCCTCACCGACCCCCGGCTGCTGGTCCTCGACGACGCGACCTCGGCGGTGGACGCCCGGGTCGAGCACGAGATCCACGAGGCGCTGAAGCAGGTCATGGAGGGCCGTACCACCCTGCTGATCGCCCACCGGCGCTCGACCCTCAACCTCGCCGACCGCATCGCGGTCCTCGACGACGGCCGGCTCGCCGACATCGGCACGCACGAGGAACTCCAGGAGCGCTCCGCCCTCTACCGGCGGCTGCTGACCGACCCCGACGAACTGGGCGGGGTCTCGCCCGGCCACGCCCTGCCTGCCGTGCCCCAGGAGGACTCCTCCGTCCGCGAGGAGCTGGACGCCGAGTTCGACGCGGAGCGGGGCGTCACCCCGCATCTGTGGACCGGCGACCGCGAGCCCCGGGACCGTGCGCTGAGCGGCTCCCCGGCCACCCCTGAACTCCTCGCCCAGGTCGAGCAGCTGCCCCCGGCCACCGACACCCCCGGCATCGACGAGGCACGCGCGGTGCGGGCCGAGCAGTCGTACGGCCTCACCCGGCTGCTCCGCGGCTTCGGTCTGCCGCTCCTCGCGAGCCTCGGCCTCGTCGCCGTCGACGCGGGCATGGGTCTGCTGCTGCCGATCCTGATCCGGCACGGTATCGACCAGGGTGTGTCCCGGATGGCCGTCGGCGCGGTCTGGGCCGCGTCCCTGCTGGCCCTGCTCGCCGTCCTCGTGCAGTGGACGGCGCAGGTCGCGGAGACCCGGATGACCGGGCGGACCGGTGAGCGCGTCCTGTACTCCCTCCGGCTGAAGATCTTCGCGCAGCTCCAGCGGCTCGGGCTCGACTACTACGAGCGGGAGCTGAGCGGCCGGATCATGACCCGGATGACCACCGACGTCGACGCGCTGTCGACGTTCCTGCAGACGGGGCTCGTCACCGCCTTCGTCTCCGTGGTCACCTTCTTCGGCATCATGGTCGCGCTGCTGGTGATCGACGTGCGGCTCGCGCTCGTGGTGTTCGCCACCCTGCCGGCGCTGGTGGTGGCCACCGTCTTCTTCCGCCGGGCCAGCGTGAAGGCGTACGAACTCGCCCGCGAGCGGGTCTCGACGGTCAACGCGGATCTCCAGGAGTCGGTGTCCGGGCTGCGGATCCTGCAGGCGTTCCGGCGCGAGCAGGACGGCGGACGGCGGTTCACCGAGGCCAGTGAGAGCTACCGCCGGGCCCGTATCCGCGGCCAGTGGCTGATATCCGTGTACTTCCCCTTCGTGCAGCTGCTGTCGTCGGTGGCCACCGCGTCCGTGCTGATCGAGGGCGCGCACCGGGTGGACGCCGGGACGCTGACGACGGGTGCCCTGGTCGCGTATCTGCTGTACATCGATCTGTTCTTCGCCCCGGTGCAGCAGCTCTCCCAGGTCTTCGACGGCTACCAGCAGGCCACGGTGTCCCTCGGCCGGATCCAGGAGCTGCTGCGGGAGCCGACCGCCACCGAGGCCGCCGACGAGCCGCTCCAGGTGCGCTCCCTGCGCGGTGAGGTCGCCTTCGACGGCGTCGACTTCGCCTACGGCGACGACGAGGAGGCGCTCAGCGGCATCGATCTGCGGATCCCCGCCGGGCAGACCGTCGCCTTCGTCGGGGAGACCGGCGCGGGCAAGTCGACCCTGGTCAAGCTGGTCGCCCGGTTCTACGACCCCACGCACGGCCGGGTGCTGATCGACGGCACCGATCTGCGCTCCCTCGACCTGACCTCGTACCGGCACCGGCTCGGTGTCGTCCCCCAGGAGGCGTACCTGTTCGCGGGGACCGTCCGGGACGCCATCGCCTACGGGCGTCCGGACGCGACCGACGCCCAGGTGGAGGCCGCGGCACGGGCGGTCGGCGCGCACGACATGATCGCCACGCTGGACGGCGGCTATCTGCACGAGGTCGCCGAGCGCGGCCGCAATCTGTCCGCCGGACAGCGGCAGTTGATCGCCCTGGCCCGCGCGGAACTCGTCGACCCCGACATCCTGCTGCTCGACGAGGCCACCGCCGCGCTGGACCTCGCCACCGAGGCCCAGGTCAACCAGGCGACGGACCGCCTCACCGGCCGCCGTACCACGCTCGTGGTCGCCCACCGGCTGACGACGGCCGCCCGCGCCGACCGGGTGGTGGTCATGGACCACGGCCGGGTCGCGGAGGACGGCACCCACGAGGAGCTGCTGCGCCGCGACGGCCGCTACGCGCGGCTGTGGCGGACGTTCGTCGGGACGCCGGAGCCGGAGGAGCCCGTCGGGTCCACGGCCTGACCGGCGGTCGGAGGGGCATTTCCGGTTCCCCATGGGGCAGGGGGAACCGTGCGACGCAACCATCGGACCTACGTCCTGCGTCCGTACACCAGTACGTTGACGGTCGCGGGAGGGACGAGAAGTGGACAGTGGTGCGATACGCCGGCGCCTGGCGCTCGGCCTGGCCGTGCTGACGGCGTCCGGTCTGCTCGCAGTGGCGAGCCCCGGGCACGCTCAGGCGGACGACCCCTGCTCCGGACGGCAGGTGCGCACGCTGTCGTTCGCCACCGGCTCGGTGCGGGTGTACAAGCGGGACGGCTTCGTGTGCGCGGTGACGGTGGCGAGGAACACCTTCGGCCGGAAGGCGATGTCGGTGAGCGTGCAGGCGCGCGGCAGCCGTCCCGTCGCCGACAGCGGGCAGTTCACCTACCACGCCGGGCCGGTGGTCGTGCATGCCGGCCACCGCTGTGTGTGGATCCGCGGGTCGGTGGGCTCGGGCTCGGTCAGTTCCGGCTGGATCATGTGCTGACGGCCGCCGTCCCGAACGGCGGGGGATCTTCTCAGCCATTTCACAGGCTTCCCAAACGTCCCCTGGTGCGACCGGAGTTGCTCCGCTAGGTTCCGGCGGACATCCGCGTTCACAGGGGAGGGTGCATGCGCAAGGCGCTCAGATGGCTGCTGGCGCTCATGGTGCTGATCGGCACGCTGAGCACGGCCGGGACGGCCACCGCCGCCACGGCGACGGACACGGACATCAAGGACCGGCTGCTCGCGATACCCGGGATGAGCCTGATCGAGGAGAAGCCGTACGCCGGTTACCGCTTCTTCGTGCTGAACTACACCCAGCCGATCGACCACCGGCACCCCTCCGAAGGCACGTTCCAGCAGCGGATCACGATCCTGCACAAGGACGTCTCGCGGCCGACGGTCTTCTACACCAGCGGCTACAACGTCTCCACCACCCCGGGCCGCCGTGAGCCGACGCAGATCGTGGACGGCAACCAGGTCTCCCTGGAGTACCGCTTCTTCACGCCGTCCCGCCCCGCTCCGGCCGACTGGTCGAAGCTCGACATCTGGCAGGCGGCGAGCGACCAGCACCGCATCTACGAGGCGCTCAAGCCGGTCTACAGCCACCGGTGGATCGCGACGGGCGGCTCGAAGGGCGGTATGACGGCGACGTACTACGAGCGCTTCTACCCGCACGACATGGACGGCGTCGTCGCGTACGTGGCCCCCAACGACGTGGTCAACGACGAGGACTCGGCCTACGACCGCTTCTTCACGACGGTCGGCACCGAGGAGTGCCGGGACCGGCTGCAGGCGGTGCAGCGCGAGGCGCTGGTGCGCCGGGAGCCGCTGGAGCGGAAGTACGAGCAGTTCGCGGCGGCCGGCGGCTACACGTTCACGACGATCGGCGGTCTGGACCGGGCCTACGAGGCGGTCGTCCTGGACTATGTGTGGGGCTTCTGGCAGTACAGCCTGCTGTCCGACTGCGGAACCGTCCCCGCCGACGCGGCCCACGCCACCGACCAGCAGATCTGGGACTCGGTGGACACGATCTCGGGCTTCTCGGCCTACACGGACCAGGGGCTGGAGACCTACACGCCGTACTACTACCAGGCGGGCACCCAGCTCGGCGCGCCCACGATCCACTTCCCGTACATCGAGAAGCCGCTGATCCGCTACGGCTACCAGCCGCCCCGGAACTTCGTGCCCCGCTCGATCCCGATGCGCTTCCAGCCGTGGGCGATGCGGGACGTGGACACCTGGGTGCGCCACCACGCACGGCACATGCTGTTCGTCTACGGCCAGAACGACCCGTGGGGCGCGGAGCGCTTCCGGCTCGGCGCGGGCGCGCGGGACTCCTACGTCTTCACGGCTCCGGGCCTGAACCACGGCGCGAACGTGGCCGGTCTGGTCGCCGACCAGAAGACCCTGGCCACGGCCCGCATCCTGGACTGGGCGGGCGTGGCACCGGCGGCGGTCCGCACCGACCCGTCGGCGGCGCGGCCGCTGGCGCACTATGACGCGCGGCTGGACCGCCGGGACTTGGAGCGGGAGCCGGCGCTTCGGCCGTGACGGTCGGGCCGTGCCCGTAGGGCTCACGCCTTCCGGGCACAGCCCACCGGTTTCTCACCGCCCAGCTGGACGTACAACGCGGTCGACGGCGGGCACTGCGAGCGCCGCGACACCGCCGAGGTGACCTTGTACTCGGGCGCGTGCCCGCCCTTGCCGTCGCAGGCCGTCTCGCGGACCTCGCCCTTGCCCGCGCCGTAGACACAGTCCCCGACGATCGTGCGCGGTCCGCCCCCGCCGCCGGGGTCCCCGGGGTGCGGCGGCTCCAGGTTCCGCATACAGGCGTAGCCGCGGGGCACGGTCCCGGACGCGCTGATGTGCAGGACGAAGTCCGTGGTCGCCGGGCACGCGGGACCGCCGTCCGGCTGGCCCCCGTCGAACCGGGCGACCACCCGCGCCGCCGCCCGCTCGCTGGTGCACGGCACCTCGGTGAAGCTCGTCGTCCCGAAGGAGCTGCACTCGCCGACGGCGAGGAACTCGGCCCCGAATCCGGAGGCCACGGGCGAGGAGGTGCCCCCGCCCGACCGCTCCTGTGCCGCCCCCGACGGCGACTGGCACCCGCACAGCCCGGCCGCCGCCAGCGCGGCTGTGAGCAGCGCACCCAGCCACGCGTGTGTCCCTCGCATCGCCAACCCCCCCGGTTTCCCCGTCCAGCGTGAACCGCGGCCACGGCTCACGCCAGACAACCAGGGCGCTTTGCGACATTCAGGGGCCGTTCGAGAGGTCTCCGGCGTACCCCTGGTACGACAGCCTGTACCCGAGGGGGTACAGCACCTGCGTCGGATCGTCCGCCCGCGGCACCGGCACCGGCAGTCTGCCGCGCGGCCTCACCCGGCCCGCGATCACCCGTGCCGCCGCGCGCAGTTCCACGTCGGTCCAGGAGTAGGACGTCAGGCAGGCCGTGGCGTCGGGGAGCTGGGCCACGTCGTACGGATTGCGGACGGCGAGGGCGACCACCGGCCTCCCGGTGGCGGCGAGCCGGGTCACCAGGGTCCGCTGGGAACTGCTCGCGGTCACGTTGTAGGTGCCCACGACCACCGCGTCCGCGTCCCCCGCCGCCGTCACCGCCTTCTCGATCGCCGCCGCCGTGGGCGCCGTGCCGGTGGAGAGCGCGGTCGCGGTGAAGCCCAGGGCGGTGAGGGCGTTCGCGAGGACGGTGGTGGGCGGTCCGTCGGTGCCGGACGGGGACGCCGGATCCGCGCCCACGACGAGGATCCTGCGGTGCGTACGGCGCGACAGCGGCAGCAGTCCCCGCTGGTTGACGAGCAGCGTGGTCGTACGGTCCGCGACGCGGTCCGCCGTGCGCAGATGCCCGGGGGTGCCGACGGTCCGGTCGACTCCGGCCGCGGTGACGTACGGCCGGTCCAGCAGCCCGAGCTTCGCTTTCAGCCGCAGGACGCGCAGCAGCGACTCGTCGAGCCGCGCCTCCGTCAGCTCCCCGCTCCGCACGGCCGAGAGCACCGCGTTCCAGGCGAGGTCCAGGGAGGGCGGGTTGAGCAGCTGGTCGACGCCCGCCTTCAGGGCGAGCACGGGCACCCGGTCGTCGCCGTACTTCTGGCGCACGCCCTCCATGCCCAGCGAGTCGGTCACCACCACCCCGTCGTAGCCCAGCTCCTCACGCAGGATGCCGGTGAGGATCGGGCGGGAGAGCGTCGCCGGGTCGCCGGAGTCGTCGAGCGCGGGGACCATGATGTGCGCGGTCATGATCGAGTCGATCCCCGCACGGATCGCCGCCCGGAACGGCACCGCGTCGAGTTTCTCCCACAGTTCACGGCTGTGGGTGATGACCGGGAAGCCGAAGTGGCTGTCGACGGCGGTGTCGCCGTGGCCGGGGAAGTGCTTGGCGGTGGCCGCGACCCCGGACTCCTGACAGCCCTTCACCTCCGCGGCGACAAGGCCCGCCACCGCGTCCGGGTCCGCGCCGAAGGACCGTACGCCGATGACCGGGTTGGCCGGGTTGACGTTCACGTCGGCGTCCGGCGCGTAGGCCTGACGGATGCCGAGGGCGCGCAGCTCGGCGCCGGAGATCCGGCCGAGGGTACGGGCGTCGGCCCGGGAGCCGCCGGCCCCGATCGCCATCGCGCCGGGGAAGAGGGTGGCGGGCCTGCCCACGCGGGCCACTATGCCGTGCTCCTGGTCCGTGGCGATGAGCACGGGCAGGCCGCGCGGCTGGGCGAGGGACGCCTGCTGGATGCCGTTCGAGAGGTCCGCGATCTGGTGCGGTGTACGGGTGTTGTGCGCCCAGGTGAAGTAGATGATCCCGCCGACGCGGTACTTGGCGACCAGTTCGGCCGCCGTCCGTACGCCGATCTCGGCGAGGTTGGCGTCGATGTCGGCCTGGTCGGGGTCGGTGGCCGAGTGGCCGTAGACCCGCATCACGAAGAGCTGGCCGACCTTCTCCTCCAGCGTCATTCGGGAGATGAGGGCCGTGAGCCGCGTTTCGTCGGGCCCGGCGGCGCGGGCGGATTCCGGGGTGAGGGCGAGGGCCGCGGTCAGGCCCGCCGTGGCGGCGAGGACCGTGCGTCTGGAGGGGTGTGCGGTGCTTCCTGTGCCGGAGTCGTGCACATGCGCTCCTTCCGAAGGAGAACACTGAAGGAAACTTCCGAGGAGTCACCAATATCCGGGAAGTTTCTGCCAGTCAAGGCACTGCACGGTAACCGGCCGGGGGGCCGTCATCGGCGCAGGTGGAGGGGGCGCGCCGATGACGGCGTGCTGCCGGCCGCGCGCGGCGGAGAGGGTGGTCAGCGATCGCAGCCAGCAGCGAGGCCGACACCGCAGGCGGAGACTCATCCGGCAGCCTGCGCCTTGGACGGAGGCGGGCTCGGACGGGTTCCCCGGGCGCCGCGGGAATCCTCAAGTCGGCACGTGGGGGGTCAGCGGGTCGTCCGTGCCGCCGCCCTGGGCCAGAACTCCCGCAGCGTCCGCACGGTCTGCGCGATCGCCGGCCGCCGCGCCGCGCCCGTGCGCCACAGTGCGTAGAGCCTGCGCACGGGCATCGGGTCGAGGGGAACCTCGACGACCTCGGACGGCAGCGGGCCACGGCCCAGGCGCGGGATGAGCGCGACCCCGAGACCGGCTCCGACCAGGGCGACGAGGGTGGGGTTCTCGTCGGCCTGGTGAACGACCTCCGGTTCGTGCCCCGCCGACCGCAGGGTCCGCAGCAGCCAGTCGTGACAGACCCGGCCCGGCGGCTGGCAGATCCATCGCTCGCCGCCCAGCTCCTCGCGCCGCACGGACTCCCGCCCGGCGAACGGGTGCCCCTCGGGGACGAGCAGATCGCACAGGTCGTCCCCGATGACCGCCTGCTCCACCCCCGAGGGCGCAGGCAGTGGGGCGATGTCCCAGTCGTGCACGACGGCGAGATCGACGGCGCCCTTCGCGACCAGGTCCACTGACAGATGCGGGTCGATCTCGGTGAGCCGGGCGTCCAGGGCGGGGTGCCGCCGCCCCAGGTCCGCGAGCACGCCGGGCATCAGCCCGCGCGCCGCCGAAGGGAACGCGGCCACGGTCAGCCGTCCGGCCGGCACCCCGCGCCGCTGCTCCAGATCCGTCTCGGCGCGCTCCACGATCGCCATCAACTCCTGGGCGGTAACCGCCAGTTGCCGCGCCTCGTCGGTGAGCCGCACCCCGCGCCCCTCCCGCTCCAGCAGTGTCGTTCTGGTCTCCCGCTCCAGCTTGGCGATCTGCTGGGAGACCGCGGACGGCGTGTACCCGAGCGCGGCGGCCGCGGCACCGACCGTGCCGTGGACGGAGACGGCGTGCAGGGCGCGCAGCCGTTGGAGATCGAGCATGGACCCCCCTCAGGGATTAGCGATGCTTCATCCGATCATGCAGCAATCATCGCTGGTGCTTCACAGTCGCCAGCCGGGATCCTCGACGTATGCGACCCGCACACCTTGCTCTCGCCGTCCTTGTCACCGCTGTCTGGGGCGTGAACTTCACGGTCATCGAGATCGGCCTGGGCCACTTCCCGCCCCTGCTGTTCTCGGCCCTGCGCTTCCTGGCCGCCGCCGTCCCGGCCGTCCTCTTCGTCGGCCGCCCCAAGGTGGCCTGGAAATGGATCGTCTCCGTCGGCCTCGTCCTGGGCGTGGCCAAGTTCGGCCTCCTGTTCCTCGGGATGAACGCGGGCATGCCCGCCGGACTGTCCTCCCTGGTGCTCCAGATCCAGTCCGTCTTCACCGCGCTCATCGCCTTCGCGGCCCTCGGCGAACGGCCCACGCGCATACGGGCCCTGGGGATGGCGGTGGCCCTCGTCGGAGTCGTCCTCGCGGCCGTCGACGAGGGCACGGCCGGCCCGCTCGGCGCGTTCGCCCTGGTGATCGCGGCGGCGGCCTTCTGGGGCCTGTCCAACGTCCTGACCCGCAAGGCGTCCCCGCCCGACGCGCTCAACTTCATGGTGTGGGTGAGCACCGTGCCGGTTCTGCCCCTGCTCGGCCTGTCCCTGCTGACCGAGGGCCCCTCCCGCGACCTGTCGGCCCTGCGCGCCCTCAACTGGCAGGGTGTGGGCGTCGTCCTCTACGTCGCCTGGATCACCACCGTGTTCGGCTTCGGCGCGTGGGGCTGGCTGCTGCGCCGCCACCCCGCGTCCACGGTCGCCCCGTTCTCCCTGCTCGTCCCCGTCTTCGGCATGTCGTCCGCCGCCCTGTTCCTGGGGGAGCAGATCACTCCGCTGCGCTGGGGTGCGGCGGCGCTGCTGGTGGGCGGGGTGGCGCTGACGTCCCTGGCTCCGAAGGGGGTCCGGTCGGCGGAGGTACGTGTGAAGGAGCACGAAATCCATTCGACGCCGACGAGCGGATCCGCCACGCTTCAACGGTGACGTTCATCTTGAGGGGACCGGTCCTGGAGGGCACGCTCGTGCGCCTGGAGCCGCTGGAGCACCGGCACGCGGCCGGCCTGGCGGTGGCGGCGGAGGAGGACCGGACCTCCTATGCGTACACCTGGGTGCCCAGAGCCGACGAGGTCGGGGACTACATCGACGCCCAGCACGCCCGGGCGGCGGCGGGCCGACTGGCGCCGTACGCCCAGATCTCCCTCGCCACGGGCCGGGTGGTCGGCACCACCTCCTTCTGGGACCCTCGCTGCTGGCTGTCGGACGACCGGCTCGACGCCATCGAGATCGGCTTCACCTGGCTGGCCCGGTCGGCCCAGGGCACGGGTGTCAACGCCGAGTCCAAACTGCTGCTGTTCCGCCACGCGTTCGAGGAGTGGGGCGTCGCGCGCGTCGACCTGAAGACCGACGCACGCAACGCCCGCTCCCGGGCGGCCATCGAGAGCACCGGCGCCCGCTTCGAGGGCGTCCTGCGCAACTGGTCCCGCTCCTGGACGCCGGGCGAGGAGGACCGCCTCCGGGACTCCGCGATCTACTCGATCACGGCACAGGAGTGGCCCGAACGCCGCGCGCCCTTGGAGGCAAGGGTCAGGAAGCTGGCCCAGGCGTCGGGGGAGAGGGTCAGACAGGGGCGGGTCGGGGTCATTCCTCTCGGGTCACCCGCGCGTGGTCAGTGAACACGCGCCGGAATGTGTCGTGGGTCGGGTTGCGGCCCGTGTGAGCGAGGCACCAAAGCTGAACCTCACCCTCGTCGTTGGGAACCGACGATCCCGTGCAGCCGTTCGCGGTGCAGAACGGCCGCCGTGCTGTGGCTGCACGCCGTCGCTCGCGGAGTGAAGGGCCTCGCCGTGGACCGGGTGCTGCTCGTGGCCCCGCCGGCCGGCTCCGTCCTCCTACGGCACCAGGAGGTGGCGGAGTTCGCCCCGCCGCCCCTCGACGGTCTCGCCTGCCCGCGCCCACCCGTCTGGTCGCGGGTGGCGACGACCCGTACTGCCCGGAAGGCGCGCGGACCGTCTTCGGCGACCCCCTCGGCATCCCGACCGAGATCCTTCCCGGCGCCGCCCACCTCGACCTGGACGCCGGCTACGGCTCCTGGCCCGCCGTACCGGACTGGTGCCTGAACGCCTCCGCACGGCTCACGGCACGCCCGGCGTAGCCTCGACGGCGGTGCCAGTGGGGGACTTGGCCCCTTGCCGCAGTTCCGGAGTGCTCGTGCCCACGAACACCACCGCGAGCAGACACAGCAGACACAGCAGACCCCCGCTGACCGGCGCGGTCGCGCCGGAGGTCCAGCCGGCGACCAGACCCCCGCGCAGGTTGCCGAGGGTGGGGCCCGCCTGGCCGACGCTCTGCTCGGCGGCCGTGACCCGGCCGAGGAGAGCGTCCGGGAGCCGACGGCGTGCTCTATGTGCCATGCAGCTCACCCTGCATTCCGCTCTCGGCCGCGTGGGGCCTGCGCAACCCCAGGACCCGGGGCCGGAACTCAGTCTTTCCAGCCGAGGAAGGGTTGTCGCTCCCAGACGTGCAGGGGGGTGACGCGCACGCTTCAGCCCACGGGCAGTCCACAGAGGGTGCGTTCGCTCATCCCGCACTCTCGGTCCGATCGCACCGCGCTACGCCGACTCGCTGAGCAGTCGTGCCAGGTGGTCCCGGCCGGCGTCGAGCAGTTCCGGGAGCGGCGCCGCCGCTTCGTGCCAGCGCTTCTCGTACTCCCAGCACAGCCAGCCGTCCCAGCCGTGGCGGGAGAGGACCTCCACGCACTCGGTGATGGGCAGGACGCCGGCGCCCAGCGGCAGCGGGGTGCTGTCGTCGGCGGAGGCGATGTCCTTGACCTGGACGTAGCCGAGGTAGGTGCACAGGGCCGCGTAGGTCTCCTGCGGCTGCTCGCCGCCCAGCCAGGTGTGCATCACGTCCCACAGCGCGCCCACATGGCGGTGGCCGACCGCGCCGAGGACGCGCAGGACGTCCGCCCCGGTGCGATGCGAGTCGTGCGTCTCCAGCAGGATCCGTACGTCGAGGTCGGCGGCGTACTCGGCGGCAGTGCCCAGGCGCCGGGCGGCCGTGGCGTCGGCCTCCTCGGGAGGCTGTTCGGTGCCGCCGCCGGGGAAGACGCGCACGAAGGGGGCGCCCAGGTCGCGCGCGAGCTCCAGGAGCGCGCGGATCTCGGCGAGCACGGGTGCGTCGTCGCCGGGCGCGGCGACGCGCGCGTACCCGGCGAGTCCCAGGATCTCGACGCCGGAGGCCCTGAACTCGGCGGCCACGGCGGCCCGTTCGGCGGGTCCGAGGCCCGGATGCACGGGTTCTTCGGGATGGGTGCGCAGTTCGACACCGTGATAGCCGTGCGCAGCCGCGAGCCGGACGACGTCTGCTACGGGCAGACCGGGGACACCGAGGGTGGAGAACGCCAGCTTCATGGTCACGGAAACTACCCCGCCACCCGCCGGTAACGCCTGTCCTCGGGGCACGGCCGGTGTGGCGCGCCGTACGCCCCCGGCGTCTCAGCCGCGGGGCGCCCCCGAGGACCCCCGCACCATCAGCTCGCCGGGCACCATGGCGATCCCGCCCGGCGGCGGCTCCTCACGGCCCATGGCGATCCGCCCCGCCCGGGCCCCGGCCTCCGCGAGCGGCAGCCGTACCGTCGTCAGGGCCGGCACCGCGTCGATCGCGAAGGGGAGGTCGTCGAAGCCGACCACCGACACGTCCTCGGGGATGCGCAGGCCGAAGGCGCGCAGCGCAGCGCACGCGCCCAGCGCCACCGTGTCGTTCGCCGCCACGACCGCCGTCAGCGACGGCTCGCGGCGCAGCAGTTCGAGCGTCGCCTCGTAGCCCGCGCGGCGGTCGTAGCGCCCGTGCACCGTCAGTCGCGGGTCGTCCTCGATCCCGGCGGCGGCCAGGGCCGCCCGGTGGCCCTCCAGACGGTGCCGGGTGGTCGTGCGCTCCTCCGGGCCCGCGACATAGCCGAGCCGCCGGTGGCCGAGCCCGATCAGATGCTCGGTGAGCCGCTGTGCGCCGCCGCGGTTGTCGAAGGTCAGCGCGATCGCCTCGGGGGCGGGCGGCCGCCCGCACAGCACCACACGTGTCCCCGCCGCCGCCAGCTTGCTCAGCTTCGCGCCCACCGCCTCCTGGTGCGCGCAGTCCTCCACCGCGCCGCCGGTCAGCACCACGGCGGCCGCCCGCTGCCGCTGGAGCAGCGTCAGATACGTCAGCTCCCGCTCCGGCGAGCCGCCGGTGTTGCAGACCACGGCGAGCCGTTCGCCGCCGGCCCGCCCTCCCGGGCCGCGGATCTCCGACTGGATCGCACTCGCCATGATCCCGAAGAACGGGTCGGCGATGTCGTTCACCAGGATCCCGACCAGGTCGGAGGTGGCCGCCGCGAGTGCGCTCGCCGGACCGTTGAGGACGTAGTCCAACTCGTCGACCGCGCGCAGCACCCGCTCCCGGGTGGCGGTGGCGACCGGGTAGTTCCCGTTCAGCACACGTGACACGGTCGCGGGCGACACCTGCGCGCGCGCCGCCACGTCTGCCAGGGTCACCGTCATCGTCGTCCTCCGGTCGCGTGCTTTGTCAGGAATCCATCTACAGCTCTCCGGACACCCCTGTACAGGCCCGTGGTTCCCTTTTGTTCGACGGATCGGACAACTCAACGGCTTTTGTGACCACGGCGTCACGCCAGGTGACGGATTGCGAGAAGATGGCGTCCGGCCGTACGGGGGCGCGCCGTCCGGCGACACCTCGACTCGCCCGTGACGCGGTCTTGTCCGGCCCGTCGGACGGCGGCTAGCGTCTCACGACGTAGAAAGCGCTTGCCGTCACGCTCACCGTTGAGCGTACGCGGCGCCGGACGCGTACGGAGGGAACCGACGTGACACGCAAGACGGTGCGTATCGCCATGAACGGCGTCACGGGACGCATGGGCCACCGCCAGCATCTGGTCCGCTCCGTCCTGGCCATCCGCCGACAGGGCGGCCTCGACCTGGGCGACGGCACCGTGCTGTGGCCCGAACCGGTCCTCGTCGGCCGCCGCGCGCACGCGCTCGACGAGCTCGCCCGGCAGTACGGCCTCGAGCACCGGTCGACGGACCTGGACACGGTCCTCGCCGATCCCGCCGTCGAGATCTACTTCGACGCCCAGGTCACCTCGGCCCGCGAGGAGGCGCTGCGGAAGGCGATCGCGGCGGGCAAGCACGTCTACACCGAGAAGCCGACGGCGACCGGCCTGGCGGGCGCCCTGGAACTGGCCCGTCTCGCCCAGGAGAAGGGCATCCGGCACGGGGTCGTCCAAGACAAGCTCTTCCTGCCGGGCCTGCGCAAGCTGAAGCGGCTCGTCGACGGGGGCTTCTTCGGCCGGATCCTGTCCGTCCGCGGCGAGTTCGGCTACTGGGTCTTCGAGGGCGACTGGCAGCCCGCGCAGCGCCCGTCCTGGAACTACCGTGCCGAGGACGGCGGAGGCATCGTCGTCGACATGTTCCCGCACTGGGACTACGTGCTGCACGAGCTGTTCGGCCGGGTGCGGTCCGTACAGGCGCTCGCCACCACCCATGTCCCGCAGCGCTGGGACGAGAAGGGCAAGCCCTACGCCGCCACGGCCGACGACGCCGCCTACGGCATCTTCGAACTCGAGGGCGGCGCGATCGCCCAGATCAACTCCTCCTGGGTCGTGCGCGTGGGCCGCGACGAACTCGTCGAGTTCCAGGTGGACGGTACCGAGGGGTCCGCCGTCGCCGGTCTGCGCCGGTGCCGCGTCCAGCACCGCTCGGCCACCCCCAAACCCGTCTGGAACCCGGACCTGCCCGCCACGGAGGCCTTCCGTGAGCAGTGGCAGGAGGTGCCGGACAACACCGAGTTCGACAACGGCTTCAAGGCGCAGTGGGAGCTGTTCCTGAGGCATGTGTACGCCGACGCGCCCTACCATTGGGACCTGCTGGCGGGCGCCCGCGGTGTGCAGCTCGCCGAACTCGGGCTGCGGTCCTCGGCCGAGGGCCGCCGTGTCGACGTACCGGAGATCGCGCTGTGACCCTCCGACTGCCGGACGGCGAAGGCCGGTTGCGGACCTACACACCGCGCCGGACGCCCCTCGCCCTCACCCCGGGCACGCCCTTCACCTCCCGTGCGGTCTTCGCGGCGGCCCATGTCGTGGCCGACCCGTACGCGGACGTGTCCCCCGACGCGCCCGCCGCCCTCGACTGGGACGCGACCCTCGCCTTCCGGCGCCATCTGTGGGCGCACGGCCTGGCGGTCGCCGAGGCCATGGACACCGCCCAGCGCGGGATGGGCCTGGACTGGGCGGGCGCGGCCGAACTGATCCGCAGGTCCGCCGCCGAGGCCAGGGCGGCCGGCGGCCGGATCGCCTGCGGCGTGGGCACCGACCAGCTGCACCCCACCGAGATCGGGTGGCCCTACGGCCTCGACGCGATCCGCGCCGCCTACGAGGAACAGCTCGCAGTGGTGGAGGACTCGGGCGCCCAGGCCATCCTGATGGCCTCCCGCGCGCTGGCCGCGGTCGCGCGGGGCCCCGAGGACTATCTCGACGTCTACGGCCGTCTGCTGCGCCAGGCCGCCGAACCGGTCGTCCTGCACTGGCTCGGCCCGATGTTCGACCCGGCCCTGGAGGGCTACTGGGGCAGCACCGACCTGGACGCGGCCACCCGCACCTTCCTGGACGTCGTCACCGCGCACCCGGACAAGGTGGACGGCGTCAAGATCTCGCTGCTCGACGCCCGGCGCGAGACCGAACTGCGCCGGCGGCTGCCCGGCGGAGTGCGCTGCTACACCGGCGACGACTTCCACTACCCCGAGCTGATCGCGGGTGACGACCACGGTTTCAGCCATGCCCTGCTCGGCGTCTTCGACCCGCTGGGCCCGCTCGCGGCCGAGGCGGTACGGGTCCTGGACACGGGCGATGTGAAGGGGTTCCGGGAACTCCTCGACCCCACGGTGCAGTTGTCCCGCCATCTGTTCCGGGCGCCCACCCGCTTCTACAAGACGGGTGTGGTCCTGCTGGCCTGGCTCGCGGGCCATCAGGAGCACTTCACGATGGTGGGCGGACTGCAGTCGGCCCGTTCGCTGCCGCATCTCGCGACGGCGTACGAACTCGCCGACGGCCTCGGCCTGTTCCCCGACCCGGAGCGGGCGGAGGCGCGGATGAGGACCCTGCTGACCCTGTACGGAGTGACTCCATGAGCGGCACGAGCACGGCAACGGAGCGGCTCTCGCGGCTCTCCGTCAATCAGATGACGGTACGTCAACTCAGCCTGCCCGAACTGGTCGACGCCTGTATCGCCCTGGGTGTACGGGGCGTGGGTCTGTGGCGCGAGCCCGTCCGGGCGTACGGCGTGGACGCCACGGCCAGGCTGGTGCGCGAGGCGGGGCTGACGGTGACGACGCTGTGCCGGGGCGGTTTCCTCACGGCGACCGACCCGCGCGAGCGGGCGCGTGCCCTGGACGACAACCGCCGCGCGGTCGACGAGGCCGCCGCACTCGGCACGGACACGCTCGTGCTGGTGTCGGGCGGCCTGCCGGCCGACTCCAAGGATCTGCGCGGCGCGCGCGAGCGGATCGCGGACGCGCTCGGGGAACTTGGCCCCTACGCGGCCGAGCGGGGGGTTCGGCTGGCCGTCGAACCGCTCCATCCGATGTACGCCGCCGACCGCTGTGTCGTCTCGACCCTGACCCAGGCGCTGGACCTCGCCGAGCGGTTCCCCGCCGAACAGGTCGGTGTCACCGTGGACACGTACCACATCTGGTGGGACGACAGGGCCCCCGAGCAGATCGCCCGCGCGGGCGCCGGCGGCCGTCTCCACGCCTTCCAGCTCGCCGACTGGACCACCCCGCTGCCCGAGGGCGCCCTCAACGGCCGGGGCCGGCTCGGCGACGGCTCGGTCGATCTGCGGGAGTGGACGGGCCGGGTGGAGGCCGCGGGCTACATCGGGCCCATCGAGGTCGAGCTGTTCAACGACGAGCTGTGGGCGCGAGACGGCCGGGAGGTCCTTGCGGAGACGGTGGCGCGGTTCGTGGAGCATGTGGTGCGGTGAGCCTCGGGGCCCTCTCAGGGCGGGAGCAGTGTCCCGAGCGGGCCCAGATCGAGGTTGAGATCGGCGAGGGTGAGTCCGTACTGATCGCACAGTTCGGCCATCCGGTCGTGCAGCAGCATCAGGGTCAGCCCGAGCCGCTCCTCCTGCGCCTCCGTCAGACCGCCCTCGTCCACGCGGCGCAGGGCCTGCCGCTCCATGAGCTGACGCAGCAGTTCCACCAGGGTCAGGACCAGTTTGACGAGGTCCCGCTCGACCGTGTCCGGGTCGGTGTGCAGACGGCGCGCGGCGACCCGGCCGCGGCCGGACGGCGCCGGGGCCATCTCGTCCGGCCTGGCCGGCAGCACGGAGAAGGCCCGGGTGGCGGCCTCGGCCACCTCCCGCAGACGGTCGGCGCCCGGGCCCTCAGTCGGGTTCGTCACCGGGTGCGCCCCCTCCCGCGAGCGCCCGCCCCGACGGGAGGAGGCCCGCCCACCCCTCGCCCAACTCCTCGCGGACGGCGACCAGGACGGCACGCAGCGAGATCCGCACCAGATCGATGTCGGCGATGGACAGCACCAGATCGCCGGTGATCACCACGCCACCGCTCAGCAGCCGGTCCAGCAGATCGATCAGCGCGACCTGGGGCTGGCTGACCGGGTGGTCCTCGTACGGGTCGTAGCGGTCGTCGTACGTGCCGCCGTACCGGTCGTCGTAGGAGTGCCGCGTGTCGTACTCGCTCACCGCTGCCCGGCCCCCTCCTGCGCGTCGGGTGCCAGGGGCGCGGTGAAGGAGTACGGTGCCCAGGGGCCGGTGACGTCCACGCGCACCCCGGGCAGGTCGTCCGCCGCGTGCAGCATCCGGGTGCGGAACTCCTCGGAGAGCCGGCGCGGGACCAGATAGGCGTCGTTGGCGACGTTCTCACCCGGCACCCCCTGGGTCAGACCGCCCTGCTGCGGCCGGTGCCGGGTCCGCTCCACCGCCAGCCCCCGGGCCCGCAACTCCGTCCGCCGTACGGCCTCCTCGGCCGTCCGCCACGCGTCCTCGCGCTCCTGCCGCTGATGCCTGCGGCGCCGCAGATACGCGCGTCCGGCGTCCGCCTCGCTCGCGGCGCCGGTGTCGGCGGCCGGCGGCGGGGCGGACGGCGCGGACGGGGGCGGCACCTCGGCGTAGACCTTCACGCCCCACTCCACCTGGTCCGCGAGCCGGTCCAGGAGTGCCGCGAGGTCCGCCTCGCGTTCGCCGAGCATCTGCCGGACGCTCGCCTCGTCGAGATACACGGTGGCCAGCCGCAGTGGGAGGACCGTGGTGCGCGCGGTGAGGGCCTCGATGACGGAGTGGTGCGCGCGGGCCGTCGCCTCCAGCCACTCCAGGTTCTCCAGGCCCGCCTTCAGGGCCGTCTCCGAGAACCCCTCCCGGGGCACCGCGCTGACCGCGGCGGCCACCGGACCCGAGCGGACCAGGGTGACGGGTGCGCCCGCCACGCCCTGGACACCGGTGAGTTCCACGGCGGCGGACGACCCCACCACGGCGTATGCGTAGCACAGTTGCTCGTCCACCGGTCTCAGCTCCGGTCCTCGTCCCTGCGCGCCCTACGGGTGCCCTCGGCCGGCCGGGCCCTGCGGGTGCCCTCGGCCGCGCGGTCGTCGTCCTCGGCCTTCCGCCGCTTGCGCCGGGGTTCCGCGAGCGGCTCCCGCTCGGCGTCGGTGGCCTCGCGCGAGGGGCGGCGGGCCTCCGTGCCGTTCCCGGGCAACTCCGCCGGGGACTCGGCGATCCGCCGGCGCAGTGCCTCCACCTCGGCGCGCAGCCGCTCGTTCTGCTCCTCCAGGCTGCGCCGGCCGTCGGCCCGGGAGGCGCGGGAGGACAGGGCGGGATCGTGCTCCCACCAGTCGATGCCGATCTCCCGGGCCTTGTCGACGGAGGCCACCAGCAGCCGGAGTTTGATGGTGAGCAACTCGATGTCGAGCAGGTTGATCTTGATGTCGCCGACGATGACGATGCCCTTGTCGAGCACACGTTCGAGAATGTCGGCCAGGTTGGTGCTGGAGGACCCCTGACCGTACGGGTACAGGCCCCGGGACGGCGTGGGGACCGGCTCGGACTGGGTCACGGCACACTCGACCTCGTTTCGCTGGGGCCCCGGCGTCGGCGACGCGGAAACCGGCGGGCTCGCGCACCTCAGCGCCCGGAACTAACCGCGACGCCGGCGCCCTTGGGTGCCTTCTTCCTCCGTCTCGTCGTAGCGGTCCTCGTCCTCGTCCTCCTCCCGCTCGCCTTCGTCGGATTCGTCGGAGGCGTAGTCGTCGTCCCCCTCTTCCCCCTCTTCCCCCTCTTCCTCCTCGTCCGCCTCTTCCTCCTCCTCGTCCGCGTAGCCCTCCTCGGGCTCCTCGCCCTCTTCCTCCTCTTCTTCCTCGTCCTCGGGGTAGCCCTCTTCCTCCTCGCGCTCCTCGGCCTCCTCGGCCTCCTCGTGCGTGCGGACCACTTCGCCGTCGCGGATCTCGCCGCGCCAGGCGCCGGTGGCCTCGCCCCGGCTCATGACGAAGGCGCGGTAGAGCTTCAGATCGAGCCGCACCCGGCGGCCCTGGGCGCGCCACAGGCCGCCGGTCTTCTCGAAGAGGCCCTGGGGGTAGTACTGGATGACCAGCATGTCCCCGAGCGGGTGGAAGGTGACGACACCCTTGTGGGTGCCCTTGGGGCCCTCGGTGGTCCAGGCGATCCGCTCGTCGGGCACCTCCTCGGTGACGGTGCCCCGCCAGTGCCGGCGCGACTTGGCGATCTTCGCCTTCCAGTGGCTGGAGATCTCGTCGTCCTGCCGGACCTCCTCGACGCCCTTGGCGAACCGGTTGAAGTCCGTGAACTGCGTCCACTGGTTGTAGGCCTCGCGCACGGGCACGCCCACATTGACGTCCTCGATGATGTTCAGCGACCTGCCCCGGCCGTCGGGCTTGTTCTTGCGCCCGCCGCCGCCCACCGCCTCCTTGGCCTTGTCCAGAAGCACGTCCTTGGCGTGGGACAGCATTCCTCCGCCGTCTCCGTCCGCCCCTCCGCCGCCGAGCAGCCCGCCCCCGAGGAGCTTCTTGCCGCCCTTGAGGACGAGGCCGGTCAGCATGCCGGGATCGACACGCGTCTCGGCCAGCCGGCGTGCCCCCTCGCCCAGCCGCTCGCCCATGTTCCCGATCGTCACCTCGAGCCGGGTCTGCAGATATTCCTCCAACTCCTGCATCAGCCGTTCCGTGGCAGGGTTCTGCTTCGCCTGCTCACGGACCTTGGCGAGGGCGCCATCAACCATCGTCGGGCCTCCTCGATCGTGCGGAGCCGCTCTTCGCGCGGCCTTGGGCGGGCGACGCCTTCTTGGCCGGTGCCTTCTTCTTGCGCGCCTCGCCTCCCTGGCCCGGTGCGCGCGCCTGGGCCTTCTTCTGACGCGCCGTGTTCCGGCTCGCCTGGCTCTTGCGGGCCCCGGTGCGACGCCCCTCGCCCCGGCCCTCTCCGCGCTCGCCCTCCTCCTCCTCGCCGTCCTCCTCGTCCTCGCCGGACGCCTGCTCCTTCAGCCCGCTGGTGCGTTCGTGCAGCGCGTCGGCCAGGCTCTCGGCCTTCGACGTCAACAGGGTGGTCGCCGCGGTCTTGCCCGCTTCCGCCAGTTCCGTACGGACCTGCTCGCTGACGTTCCCCACCAGCGGTGAGTCCTGGAGCAGCTTGCCGAGCTGGTCGGGCTTCACCCTGGACCCGGCCAGCATCGCGCCGAGGCTCAGGGCGAGCTTGGCCTTCCTGGTCCGGCCCAGCAGATAGCCGGCGAGAACAGCCGCCGCGATCTTGGGATTGATCATGATTCGTCTTCTCTCCTTGCCGAGGCTTCACGGCCCGTGTGTCCACGGCCGGGCACCACGCGCCGCGCGTCACGGCATGCGCTCACAGCCCGCTCTGTCCGCCGCGCCGCAGTTGGTACGCCCTGATCTCCTCCAGGTGGTGCAGCAGTTCCTCCTCACGCCGGGCGAACTCCCCCTCGTCGATGCGGCCTTCGTTCCTCGCCCGCTCCAGCTGGACGAGCCCCTCCTGTACGCGCGCGGGGTCGTAGTACTCCTCCTCGGCGGTCCGCACGACCTTGTCGATCACCCAGCCGATGCCCCGCACGGGGGCGAACGGCAGCGTCAGAATCCCGGTGACCAGTCCCACTCCGCCTCCTCGGGCCGTACGGACAGGGCCCCTCGCAACGGTCAGGTGAAGCTGTACGGCGGCAACGGCCCCCGTACCCGCAGCTCGACGCCCTCGCCCAGGCGCTCGGCCAGTTCCTCGCCGGTCCGGGTGAACTCCTCGCCGCGCTCGTCCTCCACCAGGAAGGACGCGTTCACGAAGTACTGCTGGGACGGCGGGGCGACCTTCTCCGTCAGGGCGAGCGGCCGCAGCGCGGCGAGCACCTCGGCGGCCAGCGCCTCCTCATGCCTCTGCACCCCCTGGGCCACCAACTGGCCGAGTGCGAGCCGGTCCTGCTGCGTGCCCCCGCCCGCCCGGGTCGCCTCGTTCAGCGCGCGGGCCTCCGGGGACTCCTCCAGGACGCTGCGCAGCACCGCGTCCTCGTCCTGAAGGCCCTTGATGTTGAACTCGGCTCGTCCGGCCAGCTCTTGGAGGCGCAGGGCGAACTGCTCGGCCCGCTCCTGGAGCACCGCACGCACCGTGTCCTCGTCCTGCGCGACGAATCCGAAGCTCAGCGGCAGGACGGTCCCCTCGGCCCACAGCCGTTCCTGGGCCTCGTGGTGCGCCTCCAGGTCGCGGCGCGCGACCGACAGGTCCTCCGGCGCCTCGCTGACGACGGCACACAGGGAGTCGCCCCGTACGGTGTGCAGCTCGGCGGGCGACGCGCCCACGCCCTTGATGCCGTCCAGGTCCAAGGGGTGCGAGTCGTCGGTGATCGCGTACACATACAGCGCCATCGGTGCGTTCACTCCTCCCGGTCCTTGGCGGAGCGGCGGTGCGAGCCGCGTTCGGCGCGCTCGGGCTCCTTCTCGCGCTTCTCGCCACCGCGGCCCTGCAGCGATTCGGTGAACGCCTCGACCGCGCCGGTCAGTGCCCCCTTGGTCTTGCCGCGGGCACCGCCCTCGGTGACACCCTCGGAGACGCCCTCGATGAGATCGGGCAGTTGCGCGGGTGCCTTGCGGCCCGACTCCAGATCCAGTCGGTTGCAGGCTTCCGCGAAGCGCAGATAGGTGTCGACGCTGGCCACGACCACACGGGCGTCGACCTTCAGGATCTCGATGCCCACCAGGGACACCCGTGCGAACACATCGATGACCAGACCGCGGTCGAGAACGAGTTCCAGCACGTCGTACAGGGTTCCGGAGCCGCCGCCTCCGCCCCCGGCGAGGGCGCCACCGCCGCCTCCTGGTACCACAGTCACGATTTCTTCCCCTCGTAGGCTTCACGTGGAGGGGGAGCCGCCTTGCCCTAGCGGCCCTCTCTGTCGACCTCTGCGCGGGTGTACCGGCGTGCACGCTCGTACGCCATCAGCTGACCCGCAGGATCCAGAACGACCTTGTAGCTGGCCATCACACTGCTCGTGTCCGGGATGCGCTCCAGCTCGACGACCTCCACCAGTGCCTCCCAGCCGTCGGCCGTCGGCTTCAGCGCGGAGACGGACTGGGGGGCGCGCCCCAGCAGTTCGGACAGCTGCTGCGCCGCGTTCCGCATGGCCTGGGGGGCGGGCACGCGCCCGGGACCGGAAGCCTCCGGCTCCTGGGGTGGCTGCTCCGGCCTGCTGCCGGACGTCTTCCGCTCAGGAGAAGGCGGCTTCCGTGAGCCGGAACGTGCCTTCTTGGGCTCAGGGTCGCTCGTGATCATTCACCTTCTTGCTTCTCCGTCCATGATTCACCCTCTTTGCGCCGTATGCCAATCGTATGCACATCTGTTCAGGATTGCCGGGACGTGAAAAAATTTTCCACCCCGGCCGTGCAACCCTTCCCGCACTCGGCATGTCGTAGTGGGCGTCAGAACTTCTGGAGGGGGATCCGGGGGGATCGCGGGGGTTCTGACGCGGAGGGGGAAGCCGAGGGGCCCGGCCAGTGGACCGGGCCCCTCGAAGTCGTTACGGCGTGGGTCGGAGAGTTCCGTACCGCGTGGGTCAGAGCGTGCGGATCAGAAGAAGACCCCGCAGCGCAGCAGCACGTTCGCGTAGGGCCGGGCCTCGCCCGTGCGGACGACCAGACGGGCCTCGCGCGTCATCCGCTTGAGCTCCTCGTGCGAGACGAGCGCCAGCCCGGGGAAGCGCGCCTCCAGCAGCGCCGACGCCTCCGGGTTCGCGTCCCTGATCTCCCGCGCCGCCGTCGCGCCCTCCACCACCAGCTCGTCCAGCAGACCGGCCAGGACCTCCGCGAAGGACGGGACCCCGGCGCGGAAGGCCAGGTCGACCACGCGCGGGCCGTCCGGTATCGGCATGCCTGCGTCACACACCAGGACCCCGTCCCCGTGGCCCAGCTCGGCCAGCGCCCCGGAGAGGTGTCGGTTCAGGATTCCGGCCTTCTTCACAGCGCCCCGACCTCCTCCGCGGTGGGGTACGACTCCTGAGCACCGGGGCGGGTGACCGCCGCCGCGCCCACCCGTGCCGCGTAGGCAGCCGCGTCCGGCAGCGACGCACCTGTGCCCAGCCGCCAGGCCAGCGCCGCCGTGAACGCGTCGCCCGCGCCGGTGGTGTCCACCGCCTCCACCTTCACCGAGGGGACCCGGGTCGTGGACTCGGCGGTCGCCACCAGCGCGCCCTGCGCGCCGAGAGTCACCACGACGGACCGCGGGCCGAGCGCCAGCAGCGCGCCGGCCCAGTCCTCGGGCGAACCGTCCAGCTCGGCGCCGGTGATGACCCGTGCCTCGTGCTCGTTCACGATCAACGGGTCGCAGGCCGCCAGCACCTCGGCGGGCAGCGGCCGGGGCGGCGACGGGTTCAGTACGAACCGGGTGCCGGACGGCAGATTCCGTACGACCTCCAGGACCGTCTCCAGCGGGATCTCCAGCTGCGCCGAGACCACCCGGGAGGCGGACAGCAGCTTCCCGGCGGCCTGTACGTCCTCGGGCGCGAGTCTGCCGTTGGCTCCGGGGGAGACCACGATGCTGTTGTCCCCGGACGGGTCCACCGTGATGAGCGCGACGCCGGTGGGCGCCCCGCCGACCAGAACCCCCTCGGTGTCGACGCCGGCCGCACGCTGCGCGTCGAGCAGCAGCCGGCCGTGCGCGTCGTCGCCGACCCGGGCCAGCAGCGCCGTACGGGCGCCGAGCCGGGCGGCGGCGACCGCCTGGTTCGCCCCCTTGCCGCCCGGGTGGACGACGAGGTCGGAACCGAGCACCGTCTCCCCGGCCGCGGGCCGCCGCTCCACCCCGATCACCAGGTCGGCGTTGGCCGACCCGACGACCAGGAGGTCGTAGTCGTACATGAACTGTCTCCCAACGGATCCCAGTGGATCCACTACAGCGGTGAAACCGGTGCCACGGCCGCGGGCCGCGCCGTGTGCGCGGGCCCGCCGCCGTGGCGACCGGCTGGTGCGGGGGTCAGCCGGTGAACCCCGCCACGTTGTCCTTCGTGACCACCTTCACCGGAACCTTGACGGTTTCCTCGACCTTCTTGCCCTGGATGGCCCGCAGCGCGTTGTCGATCGCGATCCGGCCCAGCTGCGAGGGCTGCTGTGCCACCGACGCGTACAGCGAGCCCGCCTTGACCGCGGCCAGACCGTCCGGTTCGCCGTCGAAGCCGACGACCTGGACGGACGTGCCGGCCTTGGCGCCGAGCGCCTTGATCGCACCGAGCGCCATCTCGTCGTTCTCGGCGAAGACGCCCTGGATGTCGGGGTGGGCCTGGAGCAGGTTCGTCATCACGTCGAGCCCCTTGGTGCGGTCGAAGTCCGCGGGCTGCTCGGCGACGACCTGGATCCCGGGGTAGGCCTTCAGGCCCTCCTCGAAGCCCGCGCCGCGCTCACGGCTCGCGGACGTACCGGCCAGACCCTGCAGGATCACGATCTTGCCCTTGCCGCCCAGCTTCTTGGCCAGCGCCTGGGCGCCCAGCTTGCCGCCCTCGATGTTGTCGGAGGCGACCAGCGCGGCCGTCTTCGCCTTGTTGACGCCGCGGTCGACGCCCACCACGGGGACGCCCGCCTTGTTCGCGGCACGCACCGCCGGGCCCGCGGCATCCGAGTCGACCGGGTTGACGACGATCGCGCCGAGACCCGAACTGGTGAAGTTCTGCAGCTGGTTGGCCTGCTGCGAGGCGTCGTTCTGCGCGTCCGTGACGGTCAGGTCGACGCCCTGCTTCTTCGCCTCCGCCTGCGCGCCCTGCTTGATCTGCACGAAGAAGGGGTTGTTGAGGGTGGACAGCGACAGGCCCACCTTCGGCGTCGTGGAGGACGAGCCGCCGTGCAGGAACGACAGGGAGCCCACCACGGCCACCGCGACCGCGGCCGCGAGCACATAGGTCAACGCCTGCTTGCCCTTGCCGGCGCCGCCCGGGGTTCCGGCGGCCACCGGGGTGGCTCCGGCCTTGCGCCGCACGGTGTCGAGCAGCACCGCCAGGGCGATCACGACACCGATGACGACCTGCTGCCAGAAGGCGGACACCGACAGGAGGTTGAGGCCGTTGCGCAGCACCGCCAGGATCAGCGCGCCGATCAGGGTGCCGGAGGCCTTGCCGGTACCGCCGGCGAGGGAGGCGCCGCCGATGACGACCGCGGCGATCGCGTCCAGCTCGTAGCCGTTGGCGGCCTGCGGCTGCGCGGAGGACAGCCGCGAGGCGAGCACGATGCCCGCGGCCGCGGCGAACAGGCCCGACAGGGCGTAGATCGCGATCTTCTGCTTCTTCACCCGCAGACCCGACAGCCGGGCCGCTTCCTCGTTGCCGCCGATCGCGTACATGGAGCGGCCGATGTACGTACGGCCGAGGACGAACGCGGTGATCAGGCCCATGACGACCATCACCAGCACCGGCACGGGCAGCCAGCCGCCCAGCGTGTCACCGAGGTGCGAGACCGAGGAGGGGAACGCGATCGGGGAGCCCTGCGAGATGACCAGCGACAGACCGCGGCCCACCGACAGCATGGCGAGCGTCGCGATGAACGGCGGGAGCTTGCCGTACGAGATCAGGACGCCGTTGACGAGACCGGCGGCGAGGCCGGTCGCGATCGCGAGGAGGACCGCTATCGCGACGGGGACGCCCGCCGACGTGGCGCTCCAGGCGAGGACGGTGGCCGACAGCGCGGCGACCGAACCGACCGACAGGTCGATGCCGGCCGAGACGATCACGAAGGTGACGCCGAAGGCGAGGATCGCGGTGACGGCCGCCTGGACGCCGATGTTGAGGAGGTTGTCGGTCGTCAGGAAGTCGCCGGACAGCGCCGACATCACGATGACCAGGCCGATGAGCGCGGTGAGCGCGCCGTTGTCGAGCAGGAGACGGCGGATACCGCCGGCGCCACCGGCGCCCGCCCGGGTCTTGAGCGTGTCAGTGGCCACGGGAGGCCTCCGTTTCGTTCTCGGTCGTGGTGGGGGAGGAGACGGCGAGTGCCATGACGGAGTCCTGGGTCGCCTCGTCGGCGGAGAGTTCGCCCGCGATCCGGCCCTGGGCCATCACCAGGACCCGGTCGCTCATGCCGAGCACCTCGGGCAGATCGCTGGAGATCATCAGGACCGCGGCGCCCGCGGCCGTGAGTTCGTTGATCAGCTGGTAGATCTCGACCTTGGCGCCGACGTCGATGCCGCGCGTCGGCTCGTCGAGGATGAGCACCTTGGTGTCGGCCAGCAGCCACTTGCCGATGACGACCTTCTGCTGGTTGCCGCCGGAGAGCGTGCGCACCTGCTGGCCGAGTCCGGCCATCCGCACCCGGAGCTGGTCGGCGACCTTGGCCGCGGCGGTGTGCTGCCCCTTGCGGTCGACGATGCCGCCGTGGGTCGCCGCGCGCATGGTCACCAGCCCGAGGTTCTCCTCGATGGACGCGTCCAGGACGAGTCCCTGGCCCTTGCGGTCCTCGGGCACGAGCCCGATCCCGGCCGCCATGGCGGCGTTCACGTCGGCGCGGCGCACGGGCGCGCCGGCGACGTGCACGGCTCCGCTGTCGTACGGGTCGGCGCCGAACACGGCCCGGACGACCTCCGTACGGCCGGCTCCCACGAGCCCCGCGATGCCGACCACCTCGCCGGCACGCACCTCGAAGGACACATCGTGGAAGACGCCGTCCCGGGTGAGCGCCTCGACGGTGAGCAACGCGGCCCCGGCGCCCGGCCGTTCCCGCGGGTACTGCTGCTCGATCGACCGCCCCACCATGAGGCGCACGAGTTCGCTCTCGGGTGTGGAGGCGGGCACCTGCCCGACGCTCCTGCCGTCACGGATCACGGTGACCCGGTCCCCGAGCGCGGCGATCTCCTCCAGATGGTGGGTGATGAAGACGACGGCGACGCCGTCCTCGCGCAGCTTGCGCACGATGGCGAAGAGCTTGTCGACCTCTTCGGAGGTGAGCACGGCCGTCGGCTCGTCCATGATGAGCACGCGCGCGTTCAGACTGAGGGCCTTGGCGATCTCGACCATCTGCAGCCGTGCGATGCCGAGTTCTCGCACGCGCGTCCTGGGCGACACCTGCACCCCGACACGTTCGAGGAGTTCGGCCGCGTCCGCCTCCATCTTCTTGCGGTCGATCATGCCGAGGCGGCGCGGCTGCCGCCCGAGGAAGATGTTCTCGGCGACGGTCAGATCGGGAACCAGGTTGAACTCCTGGTAGATGGTGGCGATCCCGAGGCGCTCGGAGTCCTGCGCTCCATGGATGCGCACCTCCTCGCCGCCGACCAGGATCCGGCCGCCGTCGGGGCGGTAGGCGCCGGAGAGCATCTTGATGAGGGTGCTCTTGCCCGCGCCGTTCTCACCGAGCAGCACATGCACCTCGCCCCGGCGCAGGTCGAAGTCGACGCCGTCGAGCGCGACCACGCCGGGGAAGGTCTTGCGTATGCCTTCGATGCGCAGCAACTCGTCCGGGTTGCTCACGGCATGCTCCTTTGCATGGGGGAGGGCTGCGCAGCGGGGGCCTGCGCAGAAGCCGGCTCGCCGCACGAGCGGCGTACGACGAGACGGGCGGGGAGGGTGACGGACTCGGGGGGCCGTCCCTCGATGCGGTCGACCAGCGCCCGCACGGCGGCACGGCCCAGCTCGCCGGTCGGCTGGGCGATCGCCGTGACCGGCGGATCGGTGTGCACGAACCACGGGATGTCGTCGAACGCGGCGAGTGCGATGTCGTCGGGGACCCGCAGCCCGCGCTCCCGGATGGCGTCCAGCGCGCCGAGCGCCATCAGGTTGTCGGCCGCGAACACGACCTCGGGCGGCTCGGCCAGGTCGAGGAACCGCTCGGTGGCCCTGCGTCCGCTGTCGGCCTGGAAGTCGCCCTGGCCTATGTAGGCGTCGGGCAGGGGGAGGCCGTACTCGCCCAGGGCCTCGCGGAAGGCCTCGACACGCTCACTGCCGGTCGTGGTCGCCGCCGGTCCCGCGATGATCGCGAGCCGCCGGTGCCCGAGCGCGTGCAGATGGGCCACCAGGGCGTGCACGGCGGCACGTCCGTCGGCGCGTACGACGGGGACGTCGACGCCCGCGATCCACCGGTCCACGAAGACCATCGGGGTGCCGGCCTTCGCGGCGTCCAGCATGAGCGGGGAGCCGCCGCAGGTCGGGGAGACGAGCAGCCCGTCGATCCGCCGGTCCAGCAGGGTCCGCACATGGTGGTCCTGGAGCTCGGGCCGCTCGTCGGCGTTGCCGATGATCACGCTGTAGCCCAGGGCGCGGGCCTCCTCCTCGACGGAGCGCGCCAGATGCGTGAAGTAGGGGTTCAGCACGTCGCTGATGACCAGGCCGAGGGTGCGGGTCTGGTCGGTGCGCAGGGACCGGGCGACGGCGTTCGGGCGGTAGCCCAGCGCCTCGACGGCGGCCAGTACACGGCTGCGGGCGTCGGCGCTGACCGACGGGTGATCGTTCAGGACGCGGGACACCGTGGCGACGGATACGCCCGCCGCCGCGGCGACGTCCTTGATGCTCGACATTGCCGGGACCACCTCCTTGTGAGTCCGTAAAGGCGTTTGAGCCGGTTGCGGCCGTTTTGCGATCTGGTGGAATCGTTTACAACGACCGGCACGGAGGATTGGAATCGATTACACGGGGGTTAATCAAGGGTCGGAGAGGCCCCGAGACCGGATTGTGATCCTGGGGTGGGCGCGGGGGTGGGCGGCGAACTCGGACCCGGGGGTGCGGTCTCGTGGCCGTCCGGCCTCCGCCCGCAGCCGGTTGACGCTCCGTCAGTCGCCGCCGGACGCGGGCGCCGAGGCCGTCGGCCCGGGGGGCCTGTGGCCGGCCGTCCCTGGTTGTCACACCCGGGCGGTAGCGTCGGATCATGACCACGGAGGCGAGTCGGGCGGGGCAGGCGGGCGACGGGGAGCGGCGCCTGGCCGTGCTGGAGGGCGTGCTCGAGCGGATCACCTACGCCAACGAGGAGAACGGATACACCGTCGCCCGCGTGGACACCGGCCGCGGCGCCGGTGATCTGCTCACCGTCGTCGGCGCGCTCCTCGGCGCCCAGGTCGGGGAGTCGCTCAGGATGGAGGGCCGCTGGGGATCACATCCCCAGTACGGACGGCAGTTCACGGTGGAGAACTACACCACCGTCCTGCCGGCCACCGTCCAGGGCATCCGCCGCTATCTCGGCTCCGGCCTCGTCAAGGGCATCGGCCCCGTCTTCGCCGACCGCATCACCCAGCACTTCGGCATCGACACCCTGAGGATCATCGAGGAGGAGCCCGAGCGGCTCATCGAGGTCCCCGGTCTCGGGCCGAAGCGGACGAAGAAGATCGCCGACGCCTGGGAGGAGCAGAAGGCGATCAAGGAGGTCATGCTCTTCCTGCAGACCGTCCAGGTGTCCACGTCCATCGCCGTGCGGATCTACAAGAAGTACGGCGACGCCTCGATCTCCGTAGTCAAGAACCAGCCCTACCGCCTGGCCGCCGACGTCTGGGGCATCGGCTTCCTCACCGCCGACCGCATCGCCCAGTCCGTCGGCATCCCGCACGACAGCCCCGAGCGCGTCAAGGCCGGCCTTCAGTACGCGCTGTCGCAGTCCGCCGACCAGGGCAACTGCTACCTCCCCGAGGAGCGGCTCATCGCGGACGCGGTCAAGCTGCTCCAGGTCGACACGGGGCTCGTCATCGAGTGCCTGGCCGAGCTGGCGGCACCCCCGGAGGACGACTCCGACCCCGGTGTCGTCCGGGAGAAGGTGCCCGGACCCGAGGGGGAGGGGCCCGTCACCGCCGTCTATCTGGTCCCCTTCCACCGGGCCGAACTCTCCCTCTCCGCCCAGCTGCTGCGCCTGCTGCGGACCGACGAGGACCGGATGCCCGCCTTCCGGGACGTGGCGTGGGACAAGGCGCTCGGCTGGCTCAAGGAGCGCACGGGAGTCGATCTCGCCCCCGAGCAGGAGGAGGCCGTACGGCTGGCGCTGACCCGGAAGGTCGCCGTCCTCACCGGCGGCCCCGGCTGCGGCAAGTCCTTCACGGTGCGGTCCATCGTGGAGCTCGCCCGGGCCAAGCGGGCCAAGGTCCTGCTCGCGGCGCCCACCGGGCGGGCGGCAAAACGCCTGTCCGAGCTGACCGGCGCCGAGGCCTCCACGGTCCACCGGCTGCTGGAGCTGAAGCCCGGCGGCGACGCGGCGTACGACAGGGACCGCCCGCTCGACGCCGACCTGGTCGTCGTCGACGAGGCGTCCATGCTCGATCTGCTGCTCGCCAACAAGCTGGTCAAGGCCGTGCCGCCGGGCGCCCATCTGCTCTTCGTCGGCGATGTCGACCAGTTGCCGAGCGTCGGCGCCGGAGAGGTGCTGAGGGACCTCCTCGCCGACGGCAGTCCCCTGCCCGCGGTCCGCCTCACCCGGGTCTTCCGCCAGGCCCAGCAGTCCGGCGTCGTCACCAACGCGCACCGCATCAACTCCGGGCAGCATCCGCTGACCGACGGCCTGAAGGACTTCTTCCTGTTCGTCGAGGACGACACCGAGGAGGCCGGACGGCTCACCGTGGACGTGGCGGCACGGCGCATCCCGGCCCGCTTCGGCCTCGATCCGCGCCGGGACGTGCAGGTGCTCGCCCCGATGCACCGGGGCCCGGCCGGCGCGGGCACCCTCAACGGGCTGCTCCAGCAGGTCATCACCCCGGGCCGCCCCGATCTGCCCGAGAAGCGGTTCGGCGGCCGGGTCTTCCGTGTCGGGGACAAGGTCACCCAGATCCGTAACAATTACGAAAAAGGCGAGAACGGGGTCTTCAACGGCACCGTGGGCGTGGTCACCTCGCTCGACCCGGTCGACCAGCGCCTGACGGTGCTGACGGACGAGGACGAGGAGGTCCCCTACGAGTTCGACGAACTGGACGAGCTGGCCCACGCGTACGCGGTGACGATCCACCGCTCCCAGGGCAGCGAGTATCCGGCGGTGGTGGTCCCGGTCACCACCGGAGCCTGGATGATGCTCCAGCGGAACCTGCTCTACACGGCGGTCACCCGCGCCAAGAAGCTGGTCGTCCTCGTCGGTTCCCGCAAGGCGATCGGGCAGGCGGTGCGCACGGTCTCGGCGGGCCGGCGGTGCACGGCCCTGGACTTCCGGCTGTCCCCGGGTCCCCTCGACGGCTGATCTCCGCCCGCCCGGGCCGCCCTCGAAAAAAATGATCGATCAAACGAGTCGCGAAGGTCACAGAGCACTTCCGGAACCGGTTCCAGGCGGGCAGGATGAGCAGGTTGACGGCACTCAGTGCCGCCGATGAGCCCAATGGTCGACCCCGAGTGCACTCTCCTGCGCCAAATGGGGGATGGTAGAGACAGTCAGGGCACCTCGAAGATGAGGCACTACGTCGGTGAGGGAAGACGTGAGCGACAACTCTGTAGTACTGCGGTACGACGGCGGCGAGTACACCTACCCGGTGGTCGACAGCACCGTCGGCGACAAGGGCTTCGACATCGGGAAGCTCCGCGCCCAGACCGGTCTGGTCACTCTGGACAGCGGTTACGGCAACACCGCCGCCTATAAATCCGCCATCACCTATCTGGACGGCGAGCAGGGCATCCTGCGGTACCGCGGCTACCCGATCGAGCAGCTGGCAGAGCGCTCCACCTTCCTGGAGGTCGCCTACCTGCTGATCAACGGCGAGCTGCCGTCCGTCGACGAGCTCTCCACCTTCAAGAACGACGTCACGCAGCACACCCTGCTGCACGAGGATGTCAAGAACTTCTACACGGGCTTCCCGCGCGACGCGCACCCGATGGCGATGCTGTCCTCGGTGGTCTCCGCGCTGTCCACCTTCTACCAGGACAGCCACAACCCCTTCGACGAGAAGCAGCGCAACCTCTCCACGATCCGTCTGCTCGCCAAGCTTCCGACGATCGCCGCGTACGCCTACAAGAAGTCGATCGGCCACCCGTTCGTCTACCCGCGCAACGACCTGGGCTACGTCGAGAACTTCCTCCGTATGACGT
This sequence comes from Streptomyces sp. NPDC001222, assembly GCF_042896945.1. Taxonomy (NCBI): domain Bacteria; kingdom Bacillati; phylum Actinomycetota; class Actinomycetes; order Kitasatosporales; family Streptomycetaceae; genus Streptomyces; species Streptomyces sp. NPDC001222. The sequence goes on along the minus strand of NZ_JBIAXT010000009.1, from coordinate 51,419 downwards.
TCTCCGTGCCGGCGCAGGAGTACGACCTGGACCCGGTCGTCGTCTCCGCCCTGGACAAGCTGCTGATCCTGCACGCGGACCACGAGCAGAACTGCTCGACCTCGACCGTGCGCCTGGTGGGCTCGTCGCAGGCCAACATGTTCGCCTCGATCTCGGCCGGCATCAACGCGCTGTGGGGCCCGCTGCACGGTGGCGCCAACCAGTCCGTCCTGGAGATGCTCGAGGGCATCCGCGACGCGGGCGGCGACGTCGACTCCTTCATCCGCAAGGTGAAGAACAAGGAGGACGGCGTCCGTCTGATGGGCTTCGGCCACCGGGTCTACAAGAACTTCGACCCCCGAGCGAAGATCATCAAGGCGGCGGCGCACGACGTCCTCTCGGCCCTCGGCAAGTCCGACGAGCTGCTGGACATCGCGTTGAAGCTGGAGGAGCACGCGCTCTCCGACGACTACTTCGTCTCGCGCAGCCTCTACCCGAACGTCGACTTCTACACCGGTCTGATCTACCGCGCGATGGGCTTCCCGACCGAGATGTTCACGGTCCTGTTCGCCCTCGGCCGGCTGCCGGGCTGGATCGCCCAGTGGACCGAGATGATCAAGGAGCCGGGCTCCCGCATCGGCCGCCCGCGCCAGATCTACACCGGCGTGGTGGAGCGCGACTTCACCTCGGTCGAGGAGCGCTGAGCACGCCTCACGGCAGCTTGCTCGACCGGTAGGTGAGCCGAAGGGGCGCCGCTCAGGCGCCCCGGAGGCGAACCCCTCACGAAAAAGCAGAAGGCGCCCCGGCGACGGTCCCCCCACGGGCCGGCGCACGGGGCGCCTTCCCATGTCCCGGTGCGGATTCCCCCCACGGGATCCGGCCGGGCGCCTGCGGGACAGCGCCTGAATCGCTGCGAGCAAAACGAGCAGAACTCGGCGTACCACTGCGATGCGGTCTGCCGGGACGCGTACCGACGGGAGGGCCGCTCAAAGCTCCCCGGTGTACGTGCCCCGGCAACGCAGTTTCCCGGGAACGTCCCCCAAGACCTCCCCGGATGTCAGTCGCGCCCCCCAAGACGCTTCTGACATCGCCAACTTAGACCCACGAACCCTTCCGTTGGTTACGTTCACATCACTGTGATCTGCGTCTCTTGCATATGTCCTGAAAATACGCAAGAGGCCCGATACGGCGATCGAGTCCCCAGCGTAAGGATGATGCGCGAGCCTTGTGAAGAGCTTATGTGAGGCATGCGTCGGACTCTAGAGGCACTCTCACCCTTGCGTCATGAGAATGTCCGGAGCCGCAGGCTGTTCGTGACCACGAAGACCGACGAGAAGGCCATCGCCGCGCCCGCGATCATGGGGTTGAGCAGGCCGGCGGCGGCCAGCGGCAGCGCTGCCACGTTGTAGCCGAAGGCCCACACCAGGTTGCCTTTGATCGTGCCGAGGGTCCGCCGGGACAGCCGGATCGCGTCCGCGGCCACCCGCAGGTCCCCGCGCACCAGCGTCAGGTCGCTCGCCTCGATCGCCGCGTCCGTGCCGGTGCCCATGGCGAGCCCCAGATCGGCGGTGGCGAGCGCGGCCGCGTCGTTGACGCCGTCGCCGACCATGGCGACGGTCCGCCCCTCGCCCTGCAGCCGCCGGACGACGTCGACCTTGTCCTGCGGCAGCACCTCGGCGATCACATCGCCGGAGCCGATGCCGACGGCGCGTGCCACGGCCTCGGCCACCGCCCGGTTGTCCCCGGTCAGCAGGACCGGCCGCAGCCCCAGGGCGCGCAGCTCCCGTACCGCCTCGGCGCTGGTCTCCTTGACGGTGTCGGCGACGGTGAGAACACCGAGGGCCACTCCGTCCCGGGCGACCACGACGGCCGTGCGCCCCTCCGCCTCGGCCGCGTCCTTCGCGCGGGCCACCGCATCCGGGAGCGCGTCCGGGAACCGGCCCACCGTGACCTCGTGGCCCTCGACCCGGCCGCGCACCCCGAAGCCGGGCACGTTCTCGAAGTGCTCCGGCACGGGGAGGGCACCGGTGCGTTCCTGGGCGCCCGCCGCGACAGCCCGGGCGATCGGGTGCTCGGAGGCGTGTTCCAGGGCTCCTGCGAGCCGTAGAACCTCCTTCTCGTCGGCCTCCTCGGCGACATACACGTCCTGGAGGGCCATCCGGCCGGTGGTGACCGTTCCGGTCTTGTCCAGGACCACGGTGTCGACGCGGCGCGTGGACTCCAGCACCTCGGGGCCCTTGATGAGGATGCCGAGCTGGGCGCCGCGGCCCGTGCCCACCATCAGCGCCGTCGGGGTGGCGAGGCCCAGGGCGCAGGGGCAGGCGATGATCAGCACCGCGACGGCCGCGGTGAAGGCGGCGACCGTGTCGCCCGTGACGCCGAGCCACACCCCGAAGGTGCCCAGCGCGATCAGCAGCACGACGGGCACGAAGATCCCCGAGACACGGTCGGCGAGGCGCTGCACCTCGGCCTTGCCGTTCTGCGCGTCCTCGACGAGGCGTGCCATCCGGGCGAGCTGGGTGTCGGCGCCCACCCGGGTCGCCTCCACCACCAGCCGGCCCCCGGCGTTCACGGTCGCGCCGGTCACGGCGTCCCCGACGGCCACGTCGACCGGCACCGACTCACCGGTCAGCATCGACGCGTCGACCGCGGAGGCGCCCTCGACGACGGTCCCGTCCGTGGCGATCTTCTCCCCGGGCCGTACGACGAACCGGTCCCCGACGGCCAGCCGCGCCACCGGGGTGCGTACCTCCCGGCCGTCCCGCAGCACCGCCACGTCCTTCGCGCCGAGTTCCAGCAGCGCCTTCAGGGCCGCACCCGCGCGCCGCTTGGAGCGGGCCTCCAGATACCGGCCGAGCAGGATGAACGCGACGACCCCCGCGGCCACCTCCAGATAGATGGCCTTCGATCCGTCCGTACGGGAGACGGTGAGGTCGAAGCCGTGGCGCATGCCCGGCATCCCGGCGTCCCCCCAGAACAGCGCCCACAGCGACCAGCCGAAGGCGGCCAGCGTGCCGACCGAGACCAGGGTGTCCATGGTGGCCGTGCCGTGCCGGGCGTTGGTGAAGGCCGCCCGGTGGAAGGGCAGTCCGCCCCAGACCACGACGGGAGCGGCGAGGGTCAGCGAGAGCCACTGCCAGTTGTCGAACTGCAGGGCCGGGACCATCGACATCAGGACCACGGGCAGGGCGAGCACGGCGGAGACGGTGAGCCGTGTGCGCAGTGCCGCCGTCCCGGGGTCCTCCTCGGAGGCGCCGGACTGCTGCGGTTCGGGATCCTCGGGTCGTGGCGGCGGGGGTGCCTCGGCCGTGTAGCCGGTCTTCACCACGGTGGCGATCAGATCGGCGACCTCGATGCCGTCGACGTAGGAGACCTTCGCCTTCTCGGTCGCGTAGTTCACCGTGGCGGTGACGCCGTCCAGGCGGTTGAGCTTCTTCTCCACGCGGGCCGCGCACGAGGCGCAGGTCATACCGCCGATCGTCAGTTCGACCTCGGAGTGCGTGGCGGGGTCTATCGGGACTGGTGCTGCGGTGGTGGTCATGTCCGGACTCCAGAAGGGAGACCGGGACGCACGGAGCCGGTATCAGCCGGTCGGTACGCCCCGGTGCGGAGATCGGGGAGGGGTTGCTCAGGCCTTGCCGACGAGCTCGAAGCCCGCCTCGTCGACCGCGGCGCGCACGGCCTCGTCGTCGAGGGGCGCGGCGGAGACCACCGTGACCTCGCCGGTGGACGCGACGGCCGTGACCGAGCTGACCCCGGCGATGCCGGAGATCTCGCCGGAGACGGAACCCTCGCAGTGTCCGCAGCTCATCCCGCTCACCCGGTAGACGGTCGTCACGGAGCCGGAGATGTCGGTCTGCGCGGTCATGTCGTTACTCCTTGGGAGACGTATGGGGCCTACGTGTCTCAGACTATACCCCTAGGGGGTATCACCCAAAGAGGTTGCTCACGCGGGCCGGGCGGGGGGCGCCTTGGGGGACATGATCGGGCCGGGATCCGCCACCGGGAGCGCGGACCGCACGGTGGCGGCGGCCGGTGCGCCCGTCCGGCGGAACGTCCGGCGAGGCGCCGCCCGATGACCGTGACCGCCTCCCGGCCCCTCCTCGGCTAGCGTTCCGCCGGAGAGGCGCCCCCGGGGCCGCCGGGGAGCGCGCGACGAGGGCGGAGGGTGCGGTCGTATGCGTGCGGTGGTGTTCGAGCGGTACGGGGAGCCGGCCGAGGTGCGCGAGGTGCCGGATCCGGAGCCTTCGGAGCAGGGGGTGGTGGTACGGGTCGAGGCGACGGGCCTGTGCCGCAGCGACTGGCACGGCTGGATGGGGCACGACCCGGACATCGCACTCCCGCATGTGCCCGGACACGAGCTCGCCGGCGTCGTCGAGGCGGCGGGACCCAGGGTGGCCCGCTGGCGCCCCGGCGACCGGGTCACGCTCCCGTTCATCTGCGCCTGCGGCAGCTGCCCGTCCTGTGCGGCGGGCGACCAGCAGGTGTGCGAGCGCCAGACCCAGCCCGGGTTCACCCACTGGGGGTCCTTCGCCCAGTACGTGGCCCTGGAGCACGCGGACGTGAATCTGGTGGCGGTGCCGGAGGAGCTGTCGTTCCGGACGGCCGCGGCGCTCGGGTGCCGGTTCGCCACGGCGTTCCGCGCGGTCGTCGGGCAGGGCCGGACGGCGGCGGGGGAGTGGGTCGCCGTGCACGGCTGCGGGGGCGTCGGCCTGTCCGCGGTGATGATCGCGGCGGCCGCGGGGGCGAGAGTCGTGGCCGTCGACGTGTCGCCCCGGGCCCTGGAGCTGGCACGGCAGTTCGGGGCGGTGGAGTGCGTGGACGCGACCCGCACCGAGGACACGGCGGAAGCGGTCCGGGACCTGACGGGCGGCGGCGCCCATGTCTCCCTCGACGCGCTCGGCTCCCCGGCCACCTGCGCGGCATCGGTGAACGGCCTGCGCCGCCGCGGCCGCCATGTCCAGGTCGGCCTGCTGCCGTCGCCCGGCGGCACGACCCCGGTGCCCATGGCCCGGGCGATCGCCCTCGAGCTGGAGCTGCTCGGCAGCCACGGCATGGCCGCCCACGCCTATCCGCCCCTGCTGGAGCTGGTCCGCTCGGGCGCCCTGCGCCCCGACCTCCTGGTCACCTCGGCGATCCCGTTGGACGCGTCGCCGGCGGCCCTGGCCGCCATGGGAACGGCCCCGGGCAGCGGAGTGACCGTCATCGAACCGTGGGCCTGACGCCCACCGGAGCGGCCCCTCCCCGCCCTGGGACGGGCCGCTCCGGTGGGCGTCAGGGCTCCGCGCGGCCGCGGTTGCCGGGCCGGGCGGCGACCCAGGCCCGGACCGTGTCGGCGTACCAGTAGGGTTTTCCGCCCTCCACGTGGTCGGGCGGGGGAAGCAGCCCGTGTTTGCGGTACGACCGCACGGTGTCCGGCTGCACCCGGATGTGCGCGGCGATCTCCTTGTACGACCAGAGGTGGCGGTCGGACATCAATAGCACCTCCCCGCGCGCGCCGCGGTGGCGACCGGGGGAGGCCGACGGGGGAGCCGGGCGCTGCGCTGGTGATCACGAACCTGTGCTCCGTCAACGACGGGGGGTCCGGGCCGGGCAGGGCCTGTGGACGGGGTGTGACAGAACAGCGGTCCGCGCGGGACATGCGTGACGCGGCGGAGTTCTTTGTGACACGGCTGACGAACGGGGCGGGTGTGCCGTGTTCCGGGAACGACGACGGCCCAGGGGCGGCACCCCTTGTACGGGTGCCGCCCCTGGGCCGTGGAACTGACGGAGTAGGGCGCGGGTGCCGGACGCGGACGCCCGGCACCCGTCGCACTAGAAGCGGGACGCTACGCGGCCGCGCCGGAACAGGACGAGCCCGCCGGCCAGCATCGCGACGCTGACGGCCGAGGCCGCGATCACGCCTTCGCCACCGGTCTGTGCCAGGGCAGGCGCCGGGTGCGCAGTGGTGACGGGCGTGCCGACCGGAGTGACACCCCGCGGCGGGGTCCCCGGAACCGTCTGGGGCGGCGTCTGCGGGTTCTGCGGAGGCGTCTGGGGCGGCGTCTGCGGGTTCTGCGGAGGCGTCTGAGGCGGCATCTGCGGATTTTGCGGAGGCGTCTGAGGCGGCGTCTGCGGGTTCTGCGGAGGCGTCTGCGGCGGGGTCTGCGGGTTCTGCGGCGGGGTCTGCGGCGGGGTCTGCGTACCGTGGCCGCCCGTGTTGCCCGACCCGCCGTTCGAGGTCTGGCCCGAGCCGGTGGCGGGGCCGCACGAGTTGCCGGTGACCTCGTTCAACAGGCCGCCCACGTTGACGCCGTTGCCGCAGGCGTTGACCGGGACGTGCACCGGGACCTGGACGTTGTTGCCCGAGCCGATACCGGGCGAGTCGCTCGTGGCGCCGGTGGCGTGCGCACCCGTGGAGGAGGTTCCGCTGCCGGAGGCCTCGCCACAGGAGTTGTCGGACGCCTGGTTCAACAGGGCGGCCACGTTGACGCCGTTGCCGCAGGCGTTGACCGGGACGTGCACCGGGACCTGGACGTTGTTGCCCGAGCCGATACCGGGCGAGTCGCTCGTGGCGCCG
>NZ_JBIAXT010000009.1:0-44785 GCF_042896945.1 Streptomyces sp. NPDC001222 | reverse complement strand
GCCGGTGGCGTGCGCACCCGTGGAGGAGGCCTGCCCGCCGGAGGCGTGACCGCAGGCGTTGCCGAACGCGGGGTTCAACGCGGCGATAACGTTGACCGTGTTACCGCAGATGTTGACCGGGACGTGCACCGGGACCTGGACGTTGTTGCCCGAGGCGACGCCGGGGGATCCGCTCGCAGTGCCCTCGGCGTGCGAGTCCGCGTACACCGGGTTGCCGCACAGGGACAAAATGCCCGTCGCGGCGGCTGCCGCGACCATTCCCCTGCTCAGGGTCTGTCGCAATCTCGTTGTCTTCCTGCTGGTAGAAGTGGGTGAAGTGGGAAGGCCGGCCCTGGAACCGGGAAGAGGAGTCCAAGGCCGGCCGAGACACAGCCGGGCAGCTGATGCATGACGACGTCAGCCGACGGCGGCCATGACGTCAGGTGGTCGCGCAGGCGTTGCCGGCGGCCGGGTTGAGCAGCCCGATGACGCTGACGGTGAGGCCGCAGGCGTTCACCGGGACGTCCACGGGGAGCTGGACGACATTGCCGGAGGCGATGCCCGGGGAGCCGGTCGCGGTACCCTCGGCGCCCGAGTCGGCCATGGCCGGAGCGGCCATGCCGAGCGCCATGATGGCACCGGCGACGACAGCCGCGCTCTTCTTGTGCTTCACGTATTTTCCCTTCTTTGCGGTCGTGCCCCTGTGACGGCCGAAACCGAGCGAGCACAGCTTGAACGGCTCGCCGCACGACCTGCAGTCTGTGAAACGAGGAATAGTCGACGGAAGCAACTCCCGATCGGAGGGCGCCGGGCAATTCACCCGAATGCCATCGTCGAATTCACACCCGAGGTGAATACCGGGTATTGACGCGGGGTACTCAGCCGGCGCTCGCGTGGCCGCCCGTCAGAAGCGGCGCGTCCTGGGCGGAGACCGGCACGGTATCGACCACCGAACCGGTGTCGGTCCTCGTCGGCAGACCGGCTCCGAGCTGGTCCAAGGAGCCCTGCACCAGGGAGGACTGCGGACTCGCGCCGTCCCCGGCCGCCTGGTCGCCGAGCGCGCCCGGGGCGGCGGCCGCGCCGGCGGGCGTGGTGCGTCCGTCGCCGCCGAGGGCAAGCGCCTGAGGAGCGGCCACCGCCGTGGCACCGACGACGGAAGCCACGACCGCCGCCACGGCCATTGCCTGCTTGAGCATTTTTCTCGCGTTCCTTTCCTGGCAGAGACAGGTGTTCTGCTCTGCCACCAACCAGGTGTGTCGGCAATGGTTTCGGCGATTCACCCGGTCGGCCGTTCACCGGAACGGCAGTTGTGCGCACAGCGGCCCGGGCGCTTGCCCGGGGCGGCCCGGCGCTCAGTTCTCGTACAGTTCCTCGATCTCCCGTGCGAACGCCGTCGCCACCGCCTGGCGCCTGATCTTCAGGGAGGGCGTGAGCAGCCCGTTCTCCTCGCTGAACTCGCCCTCGACCAGCGCGAACCTGCGGATGGACTCGGCCCGGGAGACCGCCTGGTTCGCATGGTCGACGGCCTTCTGCACGTCCGCGCGGATCCGGGGGTCGGCGACGACCTCCGACCGCGGGGTGTCCGCGGGCAGCCCCCGCACGGCGAGCCAGTGGGCGACCGCCTCCGGGTCCAGCGTGATCAGGGCGGCGACGTACGGGCGGTTGTCGCCGACGACGATGCACTGGCCGACGGGCGAACGGCTGCGCAGCCGGTCCTCCAGCACGGACGGGGAGACGTTCTTGCCGCCCGTGGTGATGAGGATGTCCTTCTTGCGGCCGGTGATGGTGAGATAGCCGTCCTGGTCGAGGGCGCCGAGGTCACCCGTCGCGAACCACTCCCCGCTGAGCACGGCGTCCGTGGCGGCCGGGTTGTTCCAGTACCCGCCGAAGACCAGGCCTCCCCTGATCAGGACCTCCCCGTCGGTGGCGATGCGGACGGCCGAGCCCGGGACCGGGAGGCCGACCGTGCCGGGGCGGGGCCCGAGGGGCGGGACGAGGGTGGCGGCCGCGGTCGTCTCGGTGAGTCCGTAGCCCTCATAGACGACGATCCCGGCCGTGTAGAAGAACAGGTTGAGGTCTCGGTCGAGCGGGGAGCCGCCGCTGATGGCGTAGCGCGTCCGGCCGCCCAGCTCCTTGCGGATGCGCCGGTACACCAGCAGGTCGTACAGCGCCCACGCCGCGTACAGCCCCGGACCCGGTCCCTTGCCCGCGCCCAGGAACCTGTTCAGATGCGCCTCGCCGAAGCGGACCGCGACCCGGTCGGCGCGGTCGAAGGAAGCGCCGCGGCCGATCCTCTCGGCGGTGGCCCTCCCGGTGTCGTGGATCTTCTCGAAGAGATACGGCACGCCGACCAGGAACGTGGGCCGGAACGACCGCAGCGCCGGCCGGAGTTCGTCGGGCTTCACGCTCGGGAAGTGGCCCACCTCGATACGGGCCAGCAGACAGGCGATCTGCAGGGTGCGGCCCAGGATGTGGGCGAGGGGCAGGAACAGCAGGGTCGAGGCGTCCTGGCCGGTGACCTCCTTGAAGACCGGATGCAGTAGTTCGACGGTGTTGGCGGCCTCCGCGTGGAGGTTGGCGTGGGTGAGGACGCAGCCCTTGGGCGCTCCGGTGGTTCCGGAGGTGTAGCAGATCGTCGCGGGCGTGTCCGGGGTGAGGGCGCCACGGCGTTTGGTGACCTCCTCGCCGGGGACGTCCCGGCCCTGCTCGGGGAGCCCGCCGAGGGTGTCCGCGTCCAGGCACCACACCCGCGGGGGCTCGGGGTGGCGGGCCGTCGCCGCGGCGACCGTGGCCGCGTTCCGGGCGGTCTCCACGACCACCAGACGGACGCCGGCGTCCCGCACGATCCATTCGACCTGCTCGGCGGACGAGGTGGGGTAGACCGGGACCGTCTGACCGCCCGCCGCCCAGATCGCGAAGTCGAGGATCGCCCACTCGTAGCGGGTACGGGACATCACCGCGACCCGGCCCCCCGGCTCCAGCCCTGCCGCGATCAGCCCCTTGGCGGTGGCGGTGACATCGGCGGCGAAGGCGGTGGCCGTCACCGGCCGCCAGCCGGATCCCTCCTGACGGCGCATCACCACCGCGTCGGGTGCCTCGGCCGCGTTGGTGAAGGGCAGATCGGCGGTGCTGCCCGTGCCGGCGGGCGGCACCAGCGGCGCGGTACGCACCTCGCGGACCGCGCCGGCCGCGTCCCTGACCAGTTCGACCGTGGTGCGGGCCGCCAGATCGCTGCGCTGCTGTGCCCGTTTCAGATCCCTGCGTACGCCCATGACGGCTCCCGTCGCGGCTCGGGTGCGGAGACGCGTACTCACTCGTACTTACTCCAGAGTCAACTTACTAGTGAGTCAGGAGAATTCAACGGTGCGTACCGAGGTTCTTCGGGGATCCCCGCGCGGCGGCCGGGTCAGCCGGCGTCCCGCAGCCGGGACGCCTGCCGGATCGCCGAGGCCAGCGCGCGTACGTCGGTGTCCCTTGTACGCGACGCCAGCGCGTCCGTGCGCTCGGCGAGCGCGGGGAGACCGGGGTCGCCGGGGAGCGCGGCCGACCCCGACGCGGACCGGCGCAGGTCGTCCGCGAAGTACGCGGCGGCCGCGGCGACCTGCAGCCCGTACGGGGCGTGCCCCAGGTCGGCGTCGAGGGCGCCGGTCTCGATCTGGCCGGACTCCTCGTGCGGGGCGCGAGTGGCCGGGTCCAGCCAGCGGACGCTTGCCGTGGCGAGATGGCCGTCGGCGCCGGGCCGGGCGCGGACCGCGTAGAGCGCGGTGACCGTGTGGCCGGGGCCCACCTCGCCGCCGTCCACTCGGTCGTTGCGGAAGTCCCGGTCGGCGACGCGCCGGTCGTCGTAGCCGATGAGGCGGAACTCCCGTACGGTCCGCGGGTCGAAGGCGACCTGTGCCTTGGCGTCCCGGGCCGTCAGCTCGACGTTCTGCGGCAGTTGGTCGCTGAAGACCCGCTGTGCGTCCTCGGGGGTCGAGACGTAGACGGTGTGGCCGTCGCCCCGGTCGGCGAGGCGTTCCATCAGCGCGTCGCCGTACTCGCTGCCCACGCCGACCCCGAAGAGGGTGATGCCGTGCTCCCGGCGGGCGTTCGCGATGCGCTCCAGGATGGTGCCGGGGTCGGTGTCACCGGTGTTGGCGAGCCCGTCGGACAGCAGTACGACCCGGTTGGTGGCACCCGGCCGCAGGCCCTGGACGGCGGTGGCGTACCCGGTGCGGACGCCTGCGCCGAGGTTGGTCGAGTCCGTCGGCCGCAGCTCCTCGACCGCGTCGTGGACCCGGGCGCGACGGCCGCCGAGCCGGGTCATCGGCAGCACGGTCCGTGCCTCGTCGCTGAAGGTGACGAGCGCGACCGAGTCGTCGTCGCGAAGCCGGTCCGTCAGCACCCCGAGCGAGTCCCTGACCAGGTCGAGCCGGCCTGGCTCGGCCATCGATCCGGAGACGTCGACGACGAACGTCAGCGCGGCGGGCGGGCGCCGTGCCTCCGGCTGCGCGGCACGCGTGGCGAGTCCGACCCGCAGCAGGGACCAGCCGTCGGTGCCGGTGCGGGCGCCGTCGAGGGTGACCGTGAAGCCGTTGCCCGCCGGCCGCTCGTAGTGCTGGTCGAAGCTGTTGACGAACTCCTCCGGGCGGACCGCGGACGGCGTCGGCAGCCGGCCCTCCGCGAGGGTACGGCGCGCATAGCCGTACGAGGCGGTGTCGACGTCCAGCGCGAAGGTGGACAGATGGCCGGAACCCTCTTCGCGGCCGTCCGGCGCCGAACCGGCGGCCGGCGCGGGAAACGGGAGCGAGCCGTTCGACGTGCTCGACTTGCCCGAATCGTTCGTCCCGCCCCCCGAGCAGCCGCTGAGCAGCAGTCCGCCCGCGAGTGTGAGCGCGAGCAGCGCGCCGCGAAGCCGTCGTGTCCGGTGCTCGCCCATCGGTGCCCCCCTGTGTCCGTCGACGTCGACGTCTGCGGTCGATGTCTGTGACTGTGACGGCGGAAGGGGCGCCGACGGGCGGTACGGGGCGTTGCGGATGGATCTCGAACCGGCCACGGCGGACGGCCGCCGACACCGGTAGGAGATCCTCCGTTGACCTAGGACACGACGTCCTTGCGCGCGAAACCGCGGAAGGCCAGCGCGAACAGCACCAGCGCATACGTTATGGAAATCGTTGTGCCCTGGATCATGCCGGACCACTCGGGGCGGGGCTGGACGGCGTCCGCCCAGGCGAACTGCCAGTGCGCGGGCAGGAAGTCGCGCCAGTGACCGAGCGCGGTGACCGCGTCCAGCACGTTCCCCACGATCGTGAGGCCCACCGCGCCGCCCACCGCGCCCAGCGGCGCGTCCGTCCGGGTCGACAGCCAGAACGCGAGCCCGGCGGTGACCAGTTGGGAGACGAAGATGTACGCCACCACGACCACGAGCCGCTGGGCCGCCGTGCCCGCGGAGAGGGAACCACCGGTCGGCAGCTGAAGCGGCCCCCAGCCGTAGGCCGCCGTGCCCACCGCGAGCGCGACGACCGGCAGCAGCACCATCGCCGCGAGGCTCAGGCCCAGCCCGACCGCGAGCTTGGACCACAGCAGACGGGCGCGCGGGACGGGGGCCGCGAGCAGATAGCGCAGCGAGGACCAGCTCGCCTCGGAGGCGACCGTGTCCCCGCAGAACAGCGCGACCGGGATCACCAGCAGAAACCCGGCGGAGACGAAGAGGTTCACCGCGGCGAAGTTGGCGCCCGACGCGGTCGCCGTGTCCATGAGCGTGACCTGCCCGTTGCGTGAGCCCGGGTCGCCGCCGATGGCGAAGGCGACGACCAGCACGAACGGCAGCACGGCCAGGACCGCGCCCATGACGAGCGTACGGCGCCGCTTCAACTGCCGGACCAGCTCGACGCGGAGCGGGAGCGTCCGCCGCGCCCGGTACCCGTCGGCCGTCTCGGCCCGCTCGGCGAGCGCACTCATGCGGAACCTCCGATCAGGGTGAGGAAGGCGTCCTCGAGCCGGCGATGGGGCCCCAGCGAGGACACGGGCACATCGAGCCGGACGAGTTCGACGAGCAGTCGGGCCGCGGCCGTGGAACCGGAGACGACCGGCTCGGCGGACCCGCCGGGCAGCACGCCGGGGGAGGCCGCGGAGACGTCCGGCTCACCGGGACCCACGGCCGCCACCGCGGAGGCGACCGGCTCCGGCGAGTCCACCGGGGAGCCGTCCGGTTCCGTGGCCGGGGCGAGGCGCACCAGCAGTCCGCCCTCCGTCCGTGTCGCAGACGAGACGCCGGGCAGCGCGGCCACCTTCTCCACCAGCGGGTCGGCGATCTCCGCCGCCAGCCCCACGAGCAGGGTGTCCCCGGAGCCCACGATCTCGCTCACCGGCCCCGCCTGCACCAGCCGGCCACGGTCCATGACGACCAGGTGGGTGCAGGACTGTTCGACCTCCGCGAGCAGATGGCTGGAGACGATGACCGTGCGGCCCCCCGCCGCGTACCGGATCATGACCTCGCGCATCTCGCGGATCTGCGGCGGGTCCAGACCGTTGGTCGGTTCGTCGAGGATCAGCAGATCCGGCAGCCCGAGCATCGCCTGCGCGAGGGCGAGCCGCTGGCGCATGCCCTGGGAGTAGGTGCGGACCGCGCGGGACAGCGCGTCGCCGAGCGCCGCGATCTCCAGTGCCTCGTCCAGGTGCGCGTCCTCGGGCGGGCGGCCGGTCGCCTGCCAGTACAGCTCCAGGTTCTCCCGGCCCGACAGGTGCGGCAGGAAGCCCGCGCCCTCCACGAAGGCGCCGACCCGCGACAGCACCGGTGCGCCCGGGCGGATCGCATGGCCGAAGACCCGGATCTCGCCGCCGTCCGGCTTGATGAGACCCATCAGCATGCGCAGCGTCGTCGTCTTGCCCGCGCCGTTCGGCCCGAGCAGTCCCAGCACCTGGCCCTTCTCCACCCGGAAGGACACGTCCCGCACCGCGTACCGGTCGGCGGACCTCGCGTAGCGCTTGCTCAGCCCCGTGATCTGCAGCGGGACATCGGCGAGCACGGGGTCGGGGGCCGGTACCGTCGTACGGCGACGGCCCGTCAGGAGCAGGGCCGCCGCGGCCGCTGCCCCGGCGAGCGGCAGCCACCACACCCAGGAGGGCAGCGGGGCCGCCGCGGACGTCACGCCCGGCGCCGTCGGCACCGTGAGGGCGCTCTTCAGGGAGATCCGGTAGGTGGCCGGCGCGGCCGGGGACGCGTAGCCGAGGTCCGTGGAGGCGAGCACCAGCCGCAGCCGGTGGCCCTTCTGCACCTCGTGGTCGATGGCGGGCAGGGTGAATGTGACGTCCTTGCCGTTCCTGGCGCCGGTCACCCGGACGGGAGCGACCAGTTGCGAGGGCAGCACCGGTCGGCTCTCGCCGGGTCCGACGTCGTACACCTTTCCGAAGAGCACGGCGTCGTCGCTCGTCGACGTCACATGGACGGTCACCGTCGGCGACCCGGTGATCCACAGGTCGTCGCGGACCGGGGCCGACTCGAAGTGCGCGTACTGACCGGGGAAGTCGAGCGACACCCCGAGGCCCAGCGACGACAGCTGGGACAGGCCGCCGGAGCCGCCGAGGCCGGGGAGCGCGGAGACCGCGGGCGGGCTCGCGCCGGCCGGGTTCGCGAAGCTCTGCTCGCGACCAATCAGCGGGACCGTCCGCCGTCCGCTCTCCAGACCGGGGTAGGCGGCCGCGCTCGCGCCGCGCAACAGGACCGCGCCGTCCGTGGAATCCACGCCTCCGGTCCGGGTGATCCGGAACGCGGGGCCGGTGTCGACGTTGCGCTCGTCCTTCAGATACCGGTCGAACCACGCCGTCACGCGCGCCTGCACCCGGTTCGTCTCCAGGTCGCCGCCGTCGTGCCCGCCCGCGATCCAGTCGACGTCCACGGGCGCGCCGTTCGCCTGGACGGCTCGGGCCGCCGCGTCCGCCTGGCCGAGCGGGAACAGCGAGTCGGTCTGGCCCTGCACGAGCAGCGTGGGCACCTTGATGTCCTCGCCGACGGCGGACGGGGAGCGCTCCTGGAGCAGGGCGCGCGCCTGTGCGTCGGGCGTGCCGGACTCCGCCACCCGGTCGTACATCCGGCACAGCTCGACGGTGAACTTGGCGCAACCGCCGCCCGAGTTCAGGAAGACGCCCGCCCACAGCTTCTTGAACACGTCGTTCGGGAACAGGGCGTCCGCCAGGTTCCAGTACGTGATCGCCGGCGCGATCGCGTCCACCCGGCGGTCATGACCGGCCGCCAGCAGCGAGATCGCCCCGCCGTACGACGCGCCCGCCATACCCACGCGGGGGTCGCCGGGCTTGTCCAGCTCGACCTCGGGCCGCTTCGCCAGCCAGTCGATCAGCTTCGAGACGTCGGCGACCTCGCCTCGCGGGTCGTTCAGCCCGATTCTTCCCGTGGACCTGCCGAAGCCGCGCGCCGACCAGGTCAGTACGGCATACCCGTCCCGGGCGAGCTCCTCCGCCTGGCTTCTGACGTCGTCCTTGCTGCCGCCGAAACCGTGGGCGAGCAGGACGGCCGGGCGGCGGCCGGCGGACCCCGCGGTGAAGTAAGAGGTGTCGATCCGCACGCCACCGCCCATGTCCATGATCCGGTCGGAGCGGTGCACCGCGGGCGCGTCGTCCGAGGCGACGGCCGACCATGTGCCGACGCCGGCCAGCACGAGGACGACCGCGGCGACTGCGGCCACGGCCCCTCGGCGCAGCCCCCGGACCGCGGGCAGTCGAAGATCCATGCGTCAACGGTAAGGGCCGCCACCGACAACCGCTGCAGCCGCCGGACGGAACTCCGGCCCCTCCCACAGGCGTACGGAGCCGACGCCGTGTACCGCAGCCGTCGTACGGCGGCAGGTCCTGACCGAGGATTGCGCGCGCTCGGCATCCGCCCCGGCGGGGTGCTGCTGGCCCACGCGTCGCTGCGCAGCGTCGGCCCGGTGCACGGCAGGAGCCGCGCGGTGGTACGGGCCCTGCGTGCCGCCCTCGGCCCGCAGGGCACCCTGGTGGTGCCCACCTTCACCCCGGAGAACTCCGACACGTCCCTCGTCTACCGCAGGCGCATCCAGGGCATGACCGAGCGGCAGGTGGCGGAACTGCGCAGCACGATGCCCCCGTACGACCGCCGGCGCACCCCGGCCGTGTCGACGGGGCGGCTGGCGGGGGAGGTGCGGACCCGTCCCGAGGCGCTGCGCAGCGATCACCCGCAGACGTCCTTCGCGGCCGTCGGCCCCCTGTCGCACCGGATCGTCTCCGGCCATTCGCGCGGCTGCCATCTCGGGGAGTGCTCCCCGCTGGCCCGGCTGTACGAGGAAGGGGCCCAGGTGCTGCTGCTCGGTGTGGGGTTCGCCTCCTGCACCGCGTTCCACCTGGCCGAATACCGTACGCCGGAGCAGCCGATGCAGGAGTACCACTGCGTCATCCGGGTCGGGGGGAGCGGACCTGGTGGAGCTACACGGACGTGGCTCTCGACGACAGCGACTTCGCGATGCTGGGCGCGTCGTTCGAGCAGAGCGAGGCACCTGTGGCGACGGGCCGGGCCGGAAGCGCCGACGCCCGGGTCTTCGGTGTCAGGGACGCGGTGGATCACGCGGTGGCGTGGATGGCGTCCCATCGCCGCCGGGGGCGCCGGCAGAGGTAGCCCGCTTCCCGGCTCAGGCCTGTGCGTCCTCGGGGACCGACACCAGCCAGCGGGTCTCGCGGCGGGGGCGGAGGTAGAGCGCCCAGTACAGGGTGGCCACCGCGGTGATGCCGCCCGTCCACAGCAGATAGCGGACCTCCTGCTGGCTGAGGATGTACGCGAGGACCACGATCAGCAGGACGGGCATCGCGGGCCACAGCGGCATCCGCCAGGCGGGCGTGTGCCGGTGCCCGCCGCGCCGGGCGAGCAGGGCGGCGACCGCCACCAGCAGGTACATGCCGGTCACCGAGACGCCCGTGACACCGTAGAGGGTGTCGAGGTTGACGAAGCAGAGCAGCGCGCCCGGGACACCGACGACGAGGGTGGCGACCCAGGGGGAGCCGAACCGGCCCAGCTTGGCGAGGCCGTTGTTGACCGGCTCGGGCCACGCCTTGTCGCGGGCGGAGGCGAACAGCACGCGGGAGTTCTGGATGACCATGACGATGCCCGCGTTGATGATGGCGAGCGCCACGCACAGGCTCACGAAGGTGCCGACGGCCGAGTTGGACCAGGCGGTCACCATGCTGCTGAGGTCGCCGCTCGTCAGGGCCTTCAGGTCGGAGGCGCCCATGGTGATGGCCACGACCGGCACCAGGATGACGACGGTGGAGATGGCGAGGGTGGCGAGGACCGTGCGGGCGACGTTGCGGCGCGGGTTCTCCAGCTCCTCGGAGAGGTAGACGGCGGTCGAGAAGCCCTGGGTGACGAAGAGGGCGATGGCGAGCCCGGAGACCACCAGCATGGCCGTCACGGTGTCCGTGTGCCCGCCGGAACCGGCCACCTGCATCGAGACCAGGCTGCCGAGGCCCCGCTGGCTGTGGGTGAAGCCCAGGACCGCGACGACGCCCGCGGCCACCACTTCCAGGACCAGGAAGATGCCGGTGATCCAGGCGTTGGCGCGCAGGTCCAGCAGTCCGGCGAGGGTGGCGAGCAGCATGACACTCGCGCCCGTCATCGCCGGGTCGAGGTGGACGACCGGTGCGAGGTAGTCCGCGGTGCCCATGGCGATCACCGGCGGGACGATCATGACGACCAGCAGGGACAGTACGAAGACCAGCCAGCCCGCGAGCCGTCCGGCGAGCGTCGACACCATGGCGTACTCGCCGCCGGCGCTGGGGATCAGGGTGCCCAGCTCCGAGTAGCAGAACGCCACCGCGATACAGAGGAGGGAGCCGATGGCGATCGTGAGGGCGGTGGCGGTGCCGAGCGAGCCGAACAGGTCGGGGACGACCACGAAGAGCGTGGAGGCGGGCGTCACGCACGAGAGCGTGAGCAGGGTGCCGCCGACGACGCCGATGGAACGCTTGAGTGTCTGGGGACTGCTCTCGGGTGCCTGGGCGACGGAGTTCTCGACAGGGCGGAGCGTGTCGGTCATGCGGCGGTTCCGATCGACTCGTGCGGCAGTGGTTCGGGCGGGAGCGCTATCGCCTCCGGAGGCTGGGTCGTCCTTGCTTGTCGTCTCCCGGTGCGCTGCATTGGACCCCGACGAAAATCAGCACGTCAATGGCCGTTAACCTTCGGATTCCGCACTTGTAAAGCGAGCCGGGTTGCCCTGCTTTCCCAGGGCGTGACGCCGCTCTGGCTCATTAGTCAAGATCTTGCGTGTTTCGACCTTGCTTTCCAAGGTGAAAGGCGGGTTGAGCCTGCGTCACCCGTTTGATGACGCCCGCACGGGAACCGCAGCGAACTCGTTAAAAAAATGTCAGGCCGTCCGGAATCCGGACGACCTGACGGGGGTTTGCGGTGACGCTCAGTGGTTGCGCGGGAACCCGAGGTCGACGCCCGCCGGGGCCTCGGACGGGTCGGGCCAGCGGGTGGTGACGACCTTGCCGCGGGTGTAGAAGTGCGTGCCGTCGTTGCCGTAGATGTGGTGGTCGCCGAAGAGCGAGTCCTTCCAGCCGCCGAAGGAGTGGTAGCCCACCGGCACCGGGATCGGCACGTTCACGCCGACCATGCCCGCCTCGATCTCCAGCTGGAAGCGGCGGGCCGCGCCACCGTCCCGGGTGAAGATCGCGGTGCCGTTGCCGAACGGCGAGGCGTTGATGAGGGCGACACCCTCCTCGTACGTCTCGGCCCGCAGCACACACAGCACCGGGCCGAAGATCTCGTCCTGGTACGCCTTGGCCGTGGTCGGCACCTTGTCCAGCAGCGAGATGCCGATCCAGTGGCCGTCCTCGTACCCGTCGACGGTGTGACCGGTGCCGTCCAGGACGACCTCGGAGCCCTCTGCCGCCGCGCCCGCCACATAGGACGCCACCTTGTCGCGGTGCGCCTTGGTGATCAGCGGGCCCATCTCGGAGGCCGGGTCGTCGCCCGGACCGATCTTGATCTTCTCGGCGCGCTCGCGGATCTTCTCCACCAGCTCGTCGCCGATGGCGCCGACCGCCACCACGGCGGAGATCGCCATGCAGCGCTCGCCCGCCGAGCCGTACGCCGCGGAGACGGCCGCGTCCGCCGCCGCGTCCAGGTCGGCGTCCGGCAGCACCAGCATGTGGTTCTTGGCGCCGCCCAGGGCCTGCACCCGCTTGCCGTTCGCGGAGGCGGTGGTGTGGATGTAGCGGGCGATCGGGGTCGAGCCGACGAAGGACACCGCCTTGACGTCCGGGTGCTCCAGGAGCCGGTCCACGGCCACCTTGTCGCCGTGGACGACGTTGAAGACACCGTCCGGCAGGCCCGCTTCCGCCAGCAGCTCGGCGAGGCGGACGGACGCCGACGGGTCCTTCTCGGACGGCTTCAGCACGAAGGTGTTGCCGCACGCGATCGCGATCGGGAACATCCACATCGGGACCATCGCAGGGAAGTTGAACGGCGTGATGCCCGCGACGACGCCCAGCGGCTGCCGGATCGCGGCCACATCCACCCGGCTGGCCACCTGCGTGGAGAGCTCGCCCTTCAGCTGTACGTTGATGCCGCAGGCCAGGTCGACGATCTCCAGGCCGCGCGCCACCTCGCCGAGCGCGTCGCTGTGCACCTTGCCGTGCTCGGCGGTGATCAGCTCGGCGATCTCGTCGCGGTGCGCGTCCAGCAGCGCCCGGAACCTGAAGAGGATGGTCGTGCGCTGCGCGAGGGAGGACTGCCCCCACGTCACGAACGCCTCCCTGGCCGCGGCCACGGCCGCGTCCACCTCGTCCACGGTCGCGAAGGCGACCTGGGTGGTGACCGCGCCGGTGGCCGGGTCCGTCACGGGCCCGTACGTGCCCGACGCGCCTTCGACGGTCTTCCCGCCGATCCAGTGGTTGACGATCTTCGTCATGCCCAAGAACTCCTTCACAGATGGCGGCGTCGGGTCGAGACGTGCCGGTCGTACTCCTCGCGCGCCTTGACCGCCGACGGTCGTGTCGCGGTCTCGGCCACAGGTACATCCCACCAGGCCTGCGCCGGAGGTGCGCCCGACACAGTGTCTGCGGTTTCGGTCTCCACGTAGACACATGTGGGAGTGTCCGCCGCGCGTGCCTCGGCGAGCGCGGCGCGCAGGTCGCTCACGGTCCTCGCCCGCAGTACCCGCATACCCAGGCTGGCCGCGTTGGCTGCCAGATCCACGGGCAGCGGCGCGCCCGTGTAGGTGCCGTCGGCCGCCCGGAAGCGGTAGGCGGTGGCGAACCGCTCCCCGCCCACGGACTCCGACAGACCGCCGATGGACGCGTAGCCGTGGTTCTGCACGAGCAGGACCTTGATCGCGATCCCCTCCTGCACGGCCGTGACGATCTCCGTCGGCATCATCAGATAGGTGCCGTCGCCGACCAGCGCCCACACCGGCCGGCCGGGTGCCGCCATCTTCACGCCGATCGCGGCCGGGATCTCGTAGCCCATGCAGGAGTAGCCGTACTCCAGGTGGTACTGGTCCGGCGAACGGGTGCGCCACAGCTTGTGCAGATCACCGGGGAGCGAGCCGGCCGCGTTGACGATGATGTCGGACTCGTCCACCACGGCGTCCAGCGCGCCGATGACCTGCGGCTGCGTCGGCCGTACAGCCGGCTCGCCGGTCTCGAAGCAGGCGTCCACCCGGTGTTCCCAGCGCTGCTTGTCCTCCGCGTACTCGGTGACGTACCGGGGATCGACGTGGTATCCGTGCAGTTGCAGGGCCTCGGTCAGTTCCTCCAGTCCGCTGCGCGCGTCGGCGACCAGCGGCAGCCCGGAGAGCTTGTGGCCGTCGAACGGGGAGATGTTGAGATTGAGGAAGCGCACGTCCTGCCCGGCGAAGAGGGTGCCGGAGGCCGTGGTGAAGTCGGTGTAGCGGGTGCCGACCCCGATCACCAGGTCGGCGGTGCGGGCCAGCTCGTCGGCGGTCGCCGTGCCGGTGTGGCCGATGCCGCCCACGTCCTGCGGGTGGTCCCAGCGCAGCGAGCCCTTGCCGGCCTGGGTGGCGGCGACCGGGATGCCGGTGGCCTCGGCGAACTCCGCGAGCGCCGCCTCGGCCCGGCTGTGGTGGACCCCGCCGCCGGCCACCACGAGCGGGCGCCGGGCCGCCCGGACCGCATGGACGGCCTGGGCGAGCTCGGCCGGGTCGGCGCCCGGGCGGCGCACAGTCCAGGTCCGCTCGGCGAAGAGGTCCGGCGGCCAGTCGAAGGCCTCCGCCTGTACGTCCTGCGGCAGCGCGAGCGTGACCGCGCCCGTGTCGGCCGGGTCGGTGAGCACCCGCATCGCCTGGAGGACGGCCGGGATCAGTGCCTGCGGGCGGGTGATCCGGTCGAAGTACCTCGACACCGGCCGCAGACAGTCGTTGACGGACACATCACCGGCATGGGGGGCCTCGAGCTGCTGGAGCACGGGGTCCGCCGGACGGGTGGCGAAGACGTCGCCGGGCAGCAGCAGGACCGGGAGGTGGTTGACCGTGGCGAGGGCGGCGCCCGTGACCAGGTTGGTGGCTCCGGGACCGATGGACGTCGTCACCGCGTGCGTGGACAGCCGGTTCGACTGCCGCGCGTAGCCGACCGCCGCGTGCACCATCGACTGCTCGTTGCGGCCCTGGTGGAAGGGCATCGCATCGCGGTACTCGACCAGCGCCTGCCCGAGGCCCGCGACGTTGCCATGGCCGAAGATGCCCCAGGTCGCGCCGATGAGCCGACGGCGCACCCCGTCGCGCTCGGTGTACTGGGCGGCCAGGAAGCGTACGAGCGCCTGAGCGACCGTGAGCCTCGTCGTCGAGGTCATCGGTATCCCTCCGTATGGTCCGGGTGGAAGCAGATCCGCCACCGGCGCTCCTCACCCGGTCCGGCCATGACGTTCAGGTAGTACATGGTGTGCCCGGGCTGGGCGATCGAGGGGCCGTGCCAGCCGTCGGGGACGAGGACGGCGTCCCCGGTGCGGACCTCGGCGAGGACGTCCGACCCGCCCTCACGGGAGGGGACTACACGCTGGTACCCGAATCCGTTCGGTCCCTCGATCTCGAAGTAGTAGATCTCCTCCAGCTCGGTCTCCTCGCCCGGCCGCGTCTCGTCGTGCTTGTGCGGCGGGTACGAGGACCAGTTGCCGCCGGGCGTGATCACCTCGACGGCGATGAGCTTGTCGCACGCGAAGGCGTCGGCCGAGGCGAAGTTGCGCACCTGGCGTGCGCAGCCGCCGCTGCCGCGGTCTTCGACGGGTACCTCCGGCGCGGGGCCGTAGCGGGCGGGGAGTCGGCGCTCGCACTTCGCTCCTGCCAGGGCGAAGCGGCCTCCCGCGCCGGAGGCGATCTGTACCTGGGCGTCCCGGGGCGCGTACGCGAAGTCCGATACCCCCGCGAAGACGTCGTCCCTGCCCAGGAGTTGAAATGTCTCGCCCTCAATGTGCACGGTACAGCTGCCCTGGAGGGGAAGTACGATCCATTCGCTGTCACCGGTGGTGAACAGGTGCGTGTCACCCGGCCGCAGCTCCACGATCCGCAGACTGCTGTGACTCCAGCCGGCCCGTTCGGGGTCGATGTCGAGGGAGTACTGCGCGTTCGCGGTCGCGCCCCTGGGAACGTACAGCTCTTTGCTCATTGCGGCCCTCACAGAAGTCCTACGGCGGTGTCCACGGCCGTGGCGACGTCGCCGTCCGCGGGGTACAGCAGCGAACGGCCGACCACCAGGCCCTTGACGGTGGGCAGTTGGAGCGCTCCGCGCCACTTCTCGTACGCGCCCTCCTGGTCCCCGCCGACGTCGCCGCCGAGCAGGACGGCCGGCAGGGTGGAGGTCTCCATGACCCGGGCCATGTCGTCCGGGTTCTCGGTGACGGGGACCTTGAGCCAGGTGTACGCCGAACTGCCGCCCAGCCCACTGGCTATGGCGATGGACCTGGTCACTGCCTCGGCGCCGAGGTCGTTGCGGAGCCGGCCCTCGGGGGTGCGGCGGCTGATGAACGGCTCGACGAACACCGGGAGCCGGCGCTCGGCCATCTCGTCGATCACCCGGGCGGTGGACTCCAGGGTGTTGAGCGATCCCGGGTCGTCGTAGTCGATCCGCAGCAGCAGCTTGCCCGCGTCGAAGCCGAACCGCTCGATGTCCTGCGGCCGGTGACCGGTGAACCGGTCGTCCAACTCGAAGGACGCCCCCTGGAGGCCGCCGCGGTTCATCGAGCCCATGACGACCTTGTGTTCGAGGACGCCGAGCAGCAGCAGGTCGTCGAGGATGTCGGCGGTGGCGAGCACCCCGTCGACACCCGGCCGCGACAGCGCGAGACACAGCCGCTCCAGCAGGTCGGCGCGGCTCGCCATGGCCATCGCGCGGTCGCCGACGCCGAGGGCGCCGCGGGCGGGGTGGTCGGCGGCGACGACCATCAGTCGGCCGGTGTCCCCGAGGAGCGGCCGCCGGGTCCGCCGGGCGGCTGCCTCGGCGACGGCCTCGGGGTGGCGGGTGCGGATGCGGACGAGCTCGGAGACGTCGACGGGCGCGGTGGTGCTCTTTTCGTCGGGCACGCGCGTGTGCGGGGTGCCAGTGTCGTTCCATGGGGCGACATCGGCCCCGCCCTCGTGCCGCGCGCCCCCGACGTGTCCCGCCCTCATCGCACCGCTCCCGCCGCGAGCGCGTCCTCGACCTCGGCGGGCGTGGGCATCGCGGACGAGCACTCCAGCCGGGAGGCCACGATCGCGCCCGCGGCGTTCGCGTACCGCATGATCCGCTCCAGCTCCCAGCCCGCGAGCAGCCCGTGGCAGAGCGAGCCGCCGAACGCGTCGCCCGCGCCGAGGCCGTTGAGGACCGTGACCGGGAGCGGGGGCACCTCCGCCGACTCGCCCGTGGCGCTGACCGCGAGCACGCCCTTGGGCCCCTGCTTGACCACCGCGAGGGCGACACCGGCGTCGAGCAGGGCACGGGCGGCCGCATGCGGGTCGCGCTCCCCGGTGGCGATCTCCACCTCGTCGATGTTGCCGACGGCGACCGTGGCGTGCCGCAGGGCCTCGGCGTAGAAGGGTCGCGCGGAGCCGGCGTCGCGCCAGAACATGGGGCGCCAGTCGAGGTCGAAAACCGTCGTACCGGAGGTGGCGCGATGAGCGAGGGCAGCGAGTGTCGCGGTGCGGCTCGGCTCCTCGCTCAGGCCCGTGCCGGTCATCCAGAAGACGCGGGCGGCGCGGATCGCGTCCAGGTCCAGCTGGTGTGCGTCGATCTCCAGGTCCGGCGCCTTGGGCAGCCGGTAGAAGTACAGGGGGAAGTCGTCCGGCGGGAAGACCTCGCAGAACGTGACCGGGGTGGGCAGCCCGGCGACGGGGGTCACCCAGCGGTCGTCCACGCCGAAGCCGCGCAGCGCCTCGTGGAGATAGGTGCCGAAGGGGTCGTCGCCCGTGCGCGTGATCACCGCCGTACGGCGTCCGAGGCGGGCAGCGGCGACCGCGACGTTCGTCGCCGACCCGCCCAGGAACTTCCCGAAGGCCGTCACCTGGGGGAGGGGCACGCCCGTCTGCAGCGGATAGAGATCCACGCCGATCCGGCCCATGGTGATCAGGTCGTACGGGGCACCGGCGCCGTGCGGGCCCCACTCCTCGGACTCCTCCATCGAGATCCCTTCACCTCGGCTGACCCCAGGTCTAGCCGCGCGGGGGAGCGCTGTCAATACTTTGTCCAGACATTCGGACGACAGCTTGACATGCTCGGTGGCGGCCTCGAAGCAGGTGGACCGCCGGAGCCGGGACCGACGGGACTGACGGGCCGTCAGGTGTGGCGAAGTCGTGAACTCCGGCAATCTGGGAGATCACCCCATCGGGGGCGCAACCAGGACGGGGGCCGCGTAGTTGACTCAACATCGGGCATTCCGCCCGGTTGTTGTGACGACTTCCAAGGAGCATCTCTCCATGTCGCGTATCGCGAAGGGCCTGGCCCTCACCACCGTTGCCGCTGCGGCTGTGGCGGGCGCCGCCGGTATCGCCGCCGCCGACAGTGGTGCCAGTGGCGCCGCCGACTCTTCCCCGGGCATCGTCTCGGGCAACGCCGTGCAGGCCCCGGTCCACGTCCCGGCCAACGTCTGCGGCGTCACGGCCACCGTCATCGGCCTGCTGAACCCGACGGCGACGAACACCTGCGCCACCAACTGACGTCCGAGAGGACCCTCTGGCCGGCCGTTCTCCCTCGGGAAGCGGCCGGTCGGCGTATGCCCGGGGCGCCCCGCCGTTCCGCCGATCGGGTGGTGTGCGTTTCGATCTCTCCACAGGCCGTCCCACCAGGCACGACGTGGGTGAAGACTCACCCTGTCCAGCTACGTCACGCGGCCGAACGGTTGCATTCCGCTATGTCCCCTTTCACGGTGAATCTCAGGCACCAAGCCTCACGACGAAGGGAACATCATGCGTGTTCTGCCCGCGCGGCGCTTTGCCTCCTCAGCTCTCTGCGCCATGCTGCTCATCGGAATCACCGGACCGACCGCTCTGGCGGCCGACCACGCATCGGCGCGTGGCCGCGTCCCCGCGGAGACGGCACCTCTCCCGCCGAGCGCCGACGTCCTGGTGCGCCCGGTCACGGATCTGCTGAACGCCGTGCTCAAGGCGGACCACGGCCGGATCCCGGCCGACCAGGCGGTCCGGCTCGGCAAGGCGGTGGACGACGCCATCGCCAAGGTGAGCATGGCCTCGCCGTCCGTCAACGCTCCGGACGCCGGCGAGGACGTCGCTGTCGCCGATCTGCGGCAGTCGACCGACAAGCTGCTCGCTGCCGCCACCTCCGACGACACGAGCCAGGTCGCGCCGACGGCCGCGAAGGTGCTGAACGACCTCGTCAAGGTCCTCGGCGCGGGCTTTGTCAGCGGCGAGCTGCTGCCTCTCCCCAACCCCTCCGACCTGTCGGCTCCGCCCAGCCTTCCGGCTGCGCCCTCGCCGAAGCCGTCCACGTCGTCCATGCTGACGCCCATGCCGTCGCAGTCGACCATGGTGGCGCCCATGCCGTCGCACTCGACGCGCTGAACGCTCCGCGGTCCGCGCTGGCCCGAGCCGCCGCGACGCACACTCCGCACAGCCGTCGGCCGGCCGACAGCCCGCCGACGGCTGTCGGTGTGCCCGGGCGCTCCGGGCGGCCGGCCGTGGTCAGCCGAGGCGGCGCACCGGCTCCCCGGCCAGGTACGCCTGGATGTCCTCGACGGCCTCGCCGTAGTACGTCGCGTAGTTGGCGCGGGAGACGTACCCGAGGTGCGGTGTGGCGAGCAGCCGCGGTGCGGTGCGCATCGGATGGCCGGCCGGGAGCGGCTCCACGTCGAACACATCGACGCCCGCGCCCGCGATACGGCCCTCGTGCAGGGCGGCGAGCAGGGCGTCCTGGTCCACGATGGCGGCGCGCGAGGTGTTGACCAGACAGGCGGTCCGCTTCAGCAGCGCGAGTTCACGGGCGCCGACCAGTCCGCGAGTACGGTCGCCGAGCGCGAGGTGGACCGAGACGAAGTCGCTGCTGGTGAGCAACTCCTCCATGGAGGCGGCGCGTTCGACGCCCACCTCGTCCGCGCGCTCCTGGGTGAGGTTCCGGCTCCAGGCGGTGACCTCCATGCCGAAGGCGAGCCCCACCTGGGCCACCCGGCCGCCGATCTTCCCGAGCCCGAGCAGCCCGAGCCGGCGCCCGTGCAGATCGGCGCCCACCGTGCTCTGCCAGGGACCGCCGTCCCGCAGGGCGTTGCTCTCGGCCACGATCCCGCGCGCGAGCCCGAGCAGCAGCGCCCAGGTCAGCTCGACGGGCGGGGTGGAGGAGCTGGCGGTGCCGCAGACGGTCACGCCGTGCGCCTCGGCGGCCGCGTAGTCGATGACGGAGTTCCGCATCCCGGAGGCGATGAGGAGCTTCAGCCGGGGCAGCCGGGCCAGCAGGGAGCCGGGGAAGGGCACGCGTTCGCGCAGGGTGACGACGATGTCGAACCCGGCGAGCGCCTCGGCCAGGGCGTCCTCGTCCGCGAAATGCTCGGTGAAGGACACCACCTCCACCCGGTCCGCCACGGGCGACCAGTCCGCGACGGAGGTCGCGATCCGCTGGAAGTCGTCGAGCACGGCACACCGAAGCCGCATATCAACCCCCTTGATCAACAGGGGGACCCTATCGAACCGGCATGCGGGGGTCAGTTGTTGCCCCGGGTGCCCCAGACGCTGACGCCGTCGCCGGTGCGCAGCAGGGACCACAGGGCCTTGGCGTCCTCGTAGCGGAGGTTCACACAGCCGTGGGAGCCAGGGTCCTCGAAGATCGGGCGGTAGCTGGCGTGCAGGGCCTGGCCGCGGTCGAAGAACTGACTGAACGGCATGGCGGCGTCGTACAGACCGGACCAGAACTTCTCCACCCGCCGGTAGATCTTGTGCGACCCGTTGCGGGTGCGGTGGCCGGCCATCCCGGTGCGCGCGGGGACGGGGCCGAAGACGATCTTCTTGTTCTGCTGCACCCACAGCAACTGGTGTGTCTGGTCCACACAGACCAGGCGCTTCGACCGCCCGGAACAACCGGTGAGCGACGCCTTGTGCCGGGCGGCCCAGTCCACGGCCGCCGCCCGACGGCTCACGAGGCCGGCATAGCCGTCCGCCGGGCTGATGTCGTACGCGTTCTGGAGCTTGCGGATCGCCGCGCAGTCCTGCTCCGACTGCTTTCCGTCCTGAGGCAGACCCAGGTCCTTCTCCACCTGGCGCTGATAGGGCCCGGCGATGAGGCGGCACGCCGGGGTGTCGCCGTCTCCCCGGGGACGCGCCCCCCGTGCTTCTGTGGCCGATGCCCCCGGCACGCCGGCCACCACCAGGGATCCCACCATGACGGCCAGGGCGACGAGGCGAGAGTGTCCGCCGCGGACGCATGACGTGTGTGTCATCGGTTCCTCCTGGTGCCCGTGGCCTGCTCTCGTGCCAGGCCCTCCGATGTGTCCCACGGAACCGTTGACGTTCCTTCTTCATATAAAACGAAGTCGCCGGGCCTCTCACCCCAATGCGGGTCCTGACGACCATATGTGACGAAACGTCACAATCGCGGGAGGTGCACGCGGCCTCCGAACATGACGCTGCCCCGGGCCTGGTACACGGCCCGGGGCAGGTGTCGTCCGTTCGTCACCGCCGAGCGGCGCGCGGCCTGTCCGCCGCGACGGTGTGGTGCACCGTGGCTCGGTGGGTGTCCTTGTCCCGGACGTGGACGAGTCCGAGCGTCCGGCATTCCCTGGCGGCGTCGGCCGTCGGGCAGTTGCTGCCCGGGTCGGTGTCGACCACTCCGTTCTCCAGGCGCAGATCACCGAAGTCCCGGCGGTTGACGGTGATCGAGTAGCGGATGACCGCGGTGTCACCGGGGTGGAGCGGGCCCGTCCAGGCGACGCGCGGCTGGGAGAAGCTGATCACGCCGACGCTGGCGGTCCCGTCGTCGTTGTACCGGGCGTCGTCCAGCACACCGGACAGGTCGTCCGTGAAGTGCGCCTGGTTGGCGCCCACGAGGTCCATGTCCCCGGTGTTGCGGACCCTGACGGTGTACCGGACGGTGTCACCCTGCCTGATCGTCCTGGGTGCCTCCATGCTCTTGGTGATCCTGAGGCCGGCTCGGCCGCCCCGGTTGGTGTCCGTGTTGTTGCTCAGGACGGGGTCGAAGTCGTTGCCCTTGACCGTCGCCGTGTTCCGGATGCCGTTGAAGTTCGGGCCGGCGAAGCCGGTCACCGTGACCGTGGCGGAGGCGCCCGGAGCCAGCGGGCCTCCGGTGCAGGTCAGCAGGTTGGAGCCGCTGACGGTGCAGCCCGCCGACGCGGTGAACGGGCCGTGCAGAGCCGACGGAAGCTGGTCGGTGATGAGCCAGCCGCTCGAGGTGTCCGGGCCGTTGTTCGTCACCTTGAGGGTGTAGGTCACCTGGCCGTTGTTGGGTGCCGACGTCGGGCCGGACTTGGACAGCGCGAGGTCCACACGCCGCTGCGCGATTCCGGTGCGCACGGCGTCGGCGTTGTTGCTGTAGTCCGGGTCCGCGTCGACGCCCTCCACGGTGACGATGTTGTGGAGGTTGGTGTAGCCCTGGCCGGCCGTGCCGTTCACGGTGATCGTGTCGCTGGCGTTGCCCGCCAGCGGACCGTGGGTGCAGGTCAGCCGACCCGGGACGGAGATGGTGCAACCGGCCGGAGGCACGACGCCGCGGATACCCGTCGGTAGGTAGTCGGTGACGGTGTAGCCGCTGGAGGGACTGGAGCTGTGGTTCGTCACCGTGATGACGTAGGTGACAGAGTCGCCCTCGTTCGCGGAGGCCGGGCCCGTTTTCGTCACCCCGAGGTCGATGCCGATCTGCCGCGTCTGTGCCGGGGAATGCACCTTGTTCACCTTGCTGGCGGAGTGGCTGGGGGCGGCGACCGCGGTGGAGGAAGCCATGCCCGCAGTCAGCGCCGTCATGATGCCCACGACGGTGAGCGCCGATACTGCGCCGGCGCGCATGCCGTTACCTTGACTCACGAGGATTGACCCTTCATGCAGGAGGCCGGTGCAGCCGGAGCCCATGCGTCCGCTGCCGAAAGCGGCCTGTCGGAAGATTTCAGTTGAAGAAGAGCACATGGGAGATTTATCAGGCTGTTCTGGCGCGGTATTTCAGAATTTTTTAGTCCCAATGGAGCATTCCGTGGCACGGCGTGCGGATGTGTGACACCGTGCGAGATGGGTGATGATTTGCCGACGGTTAAATGCGCCCTGAAGGGGGAATACCTGCGCACGCCCTATGGCTCGGACGGGTGGTCGCGGGTCGTTGTGCCTGTTCAGGCGGGGTGGTGATTCCGGAGCGTGCAATTTCGCAAAAAGGGATCGAGGCGAGGAAATCGGCCCATCGAGTCCTTTTTGCCCTCCTCGGGTTCACGTCACCGGAAAACGCATTACGGGAAAGACTCCGCACTCGCAAGCGGACCGGCATCCTGAAGGGCGCCGAAGGGGTGACCCGGGGGTGAACCTGGCGGGCGTTTTCAGGGAGCGCCGACTTCCGTGGGGCGGCCGAGTACCGTCCCCAGAGCCATGTTCCACCGTCCGGCACGGCCGGTGAACTCGGAGCCGGTCAACGGAGGGACGTCGATCCGCCAGAAGGCCGAGTTCGGTGCCGCGAGCACCCGCACCACGACGGCCCGTACGATCTCCGGCTCCACGACGGCGACCGTGCGTCCCGAGACCTGCGCGGTCTCCTCCAGCCATCCGCCGACCCGCGCGCACCACGCGTGCACCGACTCGCCGCCGTGCGGAGCGGACGACGGATCAGCGAGCCGCGGCGCCACGGCGTCCGGCTCGTCGACGCTGACCTCGTCCAGCGTCCGGCCGCGCCATCGGCCCACGTCCGGCCCGGCCGGTGCGGGCCCGGCGGCCGGGTCGAGGCCGAGCGCCGACGCCGTCTCCCGGCAGCACACGGGGGGGGAGACCAGCACCCGGCCGGCCGCAGGAAGCGAACCCGCCGCGGTCCGGGCGCGCGCCGTGCCGGCCGCGTCGAGCGAGCACCCGTCGTCGAAGCGGGCCTGGCGCAGCGCCGCGTTCATGGCGGGCGAGATCAACGTCCGGCAGCGCACGGTGGGGGAGACCAGCACCCGGCCACAGGAAGCGAACCCGCCGCGGACCGGGCGCGCGCCGCGTTCATGGCGGGCGAGATCAACGTCACACGGCTCGTCATCGGCTCACTCCTGCACTCAACTCCCCTGCCGCGGGCGGGCATCCGGCGCGGTCGCGCCACCGTAAGCCCGACGGGCACCGCCGGTGGGAGCCTCCTCCCGGCGCGACGGGTCACTTGGACGGCGTCCGCTCTCCCTTGGCCTTTCCGTGCCCGGAATCCTTGTCGGCGGGCCCGGTGTGCGGCTTCCCGGTCTCCTTGCCCGCGTTGTCTGCGCTGTCTGTGTCGCTCGTCTTGGCCGGCGACAGCTGGACGGCACAGAAGGCCGCCACATGGTCCTCGCCTCCGGCGGCGGCGAGGAAGCGCTGCCAGGCCGCGGAGTGCAGGGCGTTGCCGCGGCCCTTCGCCGACGGGTACGCGCGGCAGTGGGCCTGGATGTCCTTGGCCGTCGGCGGGCGGCTCGGGGAGACGGCGCCGGTGGGCCGGGAGGGGGCGGTGCCCTTCGGCGCCCGCGTCGCGCTCTCCGGGGCGGTGGGCGAGGGTTGCCGTCGCCCGGGGTCGCCGCCCCGTGTGCTGCCGCCGGATCCGGGCGTGCCGATCGCCGCGATCGCCACACCGCCCAGAGCGAGGCTGCCCAC
Source organism: Streptomyces sp. NPDC001222 (assembly GCF_042896945.1). Classification (NCBI taxonomy): domain Bacteria; kingdom Bacillati; phylum Actinomycetota; class Actinomycetes; order Kitasatosporales; family Streptomycetaceae; genus Streptomyces; species Streptomyces sp. NPDC001222. The sequence goes on along the minus strand of NZ_JBIAXT010000009.1, from coordinate 20,579 downwards.
GAACACGCCGATGGCGGCCTTCACCGAGCGCCGGGCCGCTGTGCGCCGCGGCTGCCAGTCGTCCCGCCTCCGCCTCCGTGCCTGTTCCTGTGTGCCTGCCTCGCGAGCCGCGCGGTAGGCGGCCACCGCCTGCTGCTCGGCCGAGGCGTCCAGGGCGTTGGCGCGCAACGCGCGACCGAGCGCCAGCTCCAGCACGGTGGTGTCGGCCGGACCGTCGGCACCGGGCAAGCGGCCGTCCGTGCCGACGCCTCGGCGTGCCGCGCCTCCGCCCTCACTATGTCGGTCGCCCATACCCGTGTCCGTCTCTGTGCGTCTGTTACTCATAGCCTTAACGGACGTGACGCCGTCGTTTCTCATTTCGACTGCCTCAGCGTGCGAGACCGCTCTCCCGTCACACCCGTCACGCCGAGCCGGCGCGCCAGCCCCTTCAGCCCCCGGTGGGCGGCCGTACGCACCGCGCCCGGGCGCTTGCCGAGGACCCGCGCGGCGGCGGGGCTGTCGAGGCCGACCACGACGCGCAGCAGCACCGCCTCGGCCTGGTCACGCGGCAGGCTGTGCACCAGATGGAGGGCGTATTCGGTCGAGAGGGTCTCCAAGGCCTGGTCGTGGGTGTTGTGCGGGGCCGGTATCTCCGTGAGATCGAGTTCGAAGGCGGCTGCCGCCGGCCGGGTGCGTCGTCGGCGCAGCAGATCGAGGGCCCGGTGGCGGGCGATGGTCGCACTCCAGCCGCGGAAGCCCGCCCCGTCTCCCTGGAACCGGCCCAGGTCCCGCGTGATCTCCAGCCAGGCCTCCGACGCCACGTCCTCGGCGTCCTGGCCGACCAGCCCGCGCAGATAGCCGAGGAGCCCGGGCTGCACGATCCTGTACACGAGTGCGAAGGCCGCTTCGTCGCCTTCCTGGGCCCGGGCGACGGCGGCGCCCAACTCCGCGTCGCGCCTCTCCGCGCGATCGGGTCGTTCTCCCTGGCCCAAGACCTGTCCTCGCCGCCGGCGGCCGCTGAGCGCGGTGCGGTGGTCCCGCCTCGCCGTCGACCGCGCTTTACTCTTCCTTGATCTTCAGCGGCAGGTCACACAGATGTGTCACAGCGATGCCGGTCGTGGGCGTGCCTCAGCCGGGCCCGTAGCTCGTGGCCGTGCTCGTGCGACCCGCCACGGCCCGACGCGTGAGGCTGCCCCGAGCCGACGTACCCGCAATCGCTGTGATCTACGTCACCGCCCCCGGTTTCCCCTGTGACGTTCGGGGGCCGGATTGCGCTGGGAGGGCGAGTCACCCCCGTGACGGGTGTGCCTCAGATGACTTTCTTCCAAGGCCTTGAGGGCCTTCAGAGGGGTGGATTTCGTCGTGAGTCGTCGTACGTCGCATGCGTACAGACCGCTGAGCCTGAAGCGACGAGCCTGGCTGACGCTCGGTGCCGTGGTGCTGGGAGGCGGAGGCCTGGTGACCTATGCGGTTGCCAGCCCCTCCCACGACCCGGGGGCGATCGGCCGGGCCAAGCGGCCGGTCAAGGTCTACGACCTCGCGCTGAAAGGCACCACGGGCGGGAAGCGGGAACTGCCGCGCACGGACACCGGGCAGTTCTCGATGCTCGGCGTCTCCTGGACCGGCGCCGCCAAGCGGCTCGGCGGCACGGCGCAGGTGCGCACCCGCAGCCTGGAGACCGGTGAGTGGAGTGCCTGGCAGAACCTCGAACTGGACGTGGACCCGCCGGAGAAGCCCGGGTCCGGGGTGCGCGGCGCGTCCGAGCCGCTGTGGGTCGGCCCTTCCGACGGCGTCCAGGCACAGGTCGTCCGGAAGAACGGCACCACCGCCGCACTGCCCAGGGGACTTGAGGTCAATCTGGTCGACCCGGGTGTGGTGACCGCCGCCGAGACCAGGCAGTCCGGTACCAGGAGCGAGCCGGCCGCGTTCGTCGCCGACGGAAGTCCCGACGCCCCGAGCGACACGCCCACCGACTCCGCCGCACCCGGCGACGGCACCACCACCCAGCCGACGGACGGCCAGACCACCACGTCCCCGGCACCGACCGACACCATCCCCACGGTCACCCCCACCGACTCGGGCTCCGTCTCCCCCTCGACGAGCCCGTCCGCCAGTGCCTCGGCCACCGTGCCGACCGCGCCGCCGTCCACCGTGCCCGAACCGCCGATCGTCTCGCGCGCCGGCTGGGGTGCGGACGAGTCCATCAGCCCCGAGGCGCCGGAGTACAACGCGGACGTGAAGGCCGTGTTCGTCCACCACACCGACGGGGCCAACGACTACTCCTGCGCCGACTCAGCGTCGGTCGTGCGGAGTATCTACGCGTACCACGTGCAGGTCAGCGGCTGGAAGGACATCGGCTACAACTTCCTCGTCGACAAGTGCGGCACCCTCTTCGAGGGCCGCAAGGGCGGGGTCGACCTGCCGGTGTTCGGTGCCCACACCTACGGCTGGAACCGGGAGTCGACGGCCGTGGCGGTGCTCGGTGACTACACCACCACCAGTGCCACCAACGCCGCACTGGCCTCCATCGCCCGACTGGCGGCCTGGAAGCTCGGCCAGTACGGCGCCGACCCCGCCGGCACCACCCAGCTCACCGCGGGTGCCACCCAGAAGAGCTACTTCGGCACCAGCTTCACCGCGGGCAGCACGTACACCTTCCAGCGGATCTCCAGCCACCGTGACGGCTACAACACCGAGTGCCCCGGCGGCTCCCTGTACGACCAGTTGCCCACCATCCGGGCCTGGGCGGCCGGTCCGGTGCAGAACCTCAAGGTCACCACGCTCGGCGGCGCGACCCTCTCGGGCTCCACGTACTACACCAAGGGCGCCGTCACCGTGAACTGGACGGCCACCACGCCGTCCTCGCTCATCAAGAGCTTCCAAGTGCTGGTCGACGGCAAGACCGTAGCCACCACTGCGGGCACCGCCACCTCCGCCGCTGCCACGCTGCCGCTGGGCAGCCACACCGTCGCCGTACGGGCCGTACACCAGTCCGGCAGGACCGCGACCAGCGCCTCGGTGAGCGTCGTGGCGGAGACGACCGCACCGACCTTCCCCACGACTCCGAAGCTCTCCCTGCGCACCGGCACCGTCAGCACGAGCTCGGTCCCGGTCACGCTCGGCTGGAAGGCCACGGACGACAAGGCCCTGCGCTATGTGAAGCTGCTGGCCCCGACCACCGGCACCTTCGGCCCGACCGTCACCGCCTTCAACAGCACCGCCAAGTCCGGCACCGCCACCACCTGGTCGATGCGTGCCTACGACTACGCCGGCAACTACCGCACGTACTCCCCGGCGTACACCCCGCTGATACTGCAGGAGAGCGCCGCCACCAAGTCCGGCAGCTGGAGCACCCGTTCCTCCACCAGCTACCTCGGCGGAAAGTCCTACTCGAGCGGCTCCAAGGGCGCGGCCCTCACCTGGACCTTCACCGGCCGCTCCGCCGTTTGGGTGGTCTCCCGCGCCACCACCTCCGGCCAGGCCTACGTCTACGTCGACGGCACCAAGGCCGCCACGGTCGACCTGAAGTCCGCCACCACCCAGTACCGGCAGGCGGTATGGACCAAGACCTGGTCCGGCAGCGCCAAGCACACCGTCAAGGTCGTCGTGGTGGGCACCAGCGGCCGTCCCACCGTCACCACCGACGGGCTCGTCTACATCAAGTGACACCGGTGTGCGCCGCGCACCACTCATCGCATCTCGCATCGCCCGGCGCGCACCCGCAAAACGACGCCGGCCTTCACGATCCCCCAGGTCGCGAAGGCCGGCGTGTGCGGCTGCTCTGCTACTCAGGCATCACCTGATGCCGACGGCCGGTCAGTGACGGCCGCCGTGACGGCGGTGCGGGCCACCCCAGGAGACGACGTCGACGAGACGGCTGTGGTCGTTGCGCAGGGTCGCGGTGTCGGAGTAGTTGTCCCACACATAGTTCCGGCGGTCCTGGAACAGGTCGGTGCCCCTGTTCAGGCCGATACCCGTGTGGATCCGGACGGTGGCGCGACCCGCCAGGCGGTAGTGGTGGAAGGTGTAGGTCTGGCCGGCCTTGTTCGACAGCGTCCAGTGGTCGAGGTCGACTTCGCGGCGGGTGGTGTTGGTGATCTCCACCCACTCCGCGTTCAGGGAACGGTTGGAGCGGTCTTCGGGGCCCGGGGAGTCGTACTGGACGCGGCTGATCTCGACGTCCGGCCGGGGCGCACGGTGGTCGGCTGCGGACGCCGGCACCGTCAGTGCCCCGACCACGGCACCGGCCGTGAGAGCGGCAGCGGTCAGACGGCGAGCGATCACGTTGGCGGAAGCGGACACAGGTCCCCCTGTATGTGCGGGCACACCTGGCATACGGAGTCAGCCGTACCCGCAGGTGTGCGGTGTGCTGGTGGCGACCGGTCGGCCGCGCATCCACACCATGTCCCCAAGGCGGACGCGATGTGGGCGAGACGTGCACCGTGTTACGTGTTGGCCATAATTCCGTGACTCTCGCCTGCTATGTCCATATACGCGAGAGGTGCACCATGTTGACGACCGGCGGCGCCGGCTCCCTTGCGGGAGTTGAGCCGCCGCGGCAATGCGCCACTGTGCGCCACCCCGGCGCCGTCGCGGCCGTCACCCGAAAGTGAGTAACGACCGGATATCCTGCTTACGCGCGTGGACATGGGCAGACATGGGCGGGCATGACAAGCGACCAGGCGTGAGCGGCGCGGCGCGAGCGACGGTGTGACCGACCGACAGCCCGAAACTCAGGTCACGTGAAGCCGACTACCTCTCCTCGCCGGTGTCCTGCCCCGACGTACGCGGGCCCCGCAGTTCGAGCCGACCGTTGCCCTCCTCGGGGCGGCCGCCGCCGTTCTGGCCGCTCTGGCCGTTGAGGTTCTGCCGGACCGAGTCCAGGATCGTCAGGCCCTGGGCGACCAGACCGGCCGCGATCTCGCCGAGACCGTCCGCGCCGTTCAGGACGTTGACATTGGCACCGGAGAGGCCGCCCGCGGCCTCCTTCACGATCTGCGGGAGCTGGTCGATCAGCATTCGGTCGAGGGCTACCCGGTCGTGCGAGGCCGCGGCCTCCGCCTGGATCTTCATGCGCTCCGCCTCGGCGATGGCGAGGATCCTGACCCGCTCCGCCTCGGCCTCCGCGGGCTTCACCACCTCGGCCACCAACTGCTGCTGCCGCAGCTTGGCCTGGCGCTGCGCCAGCTCGGTCTGGGCGGCGAGCACCTCCTGCTGGGCGTGCGCCTGGGCGAGCGGTCCGGCCTGGGAGGAGTGCGCCTGGGCGCGGTCCACCTCGGCCGAGTACTCGGCCTTCACCACCGCCGTCTGCCGGGCGTACTCGGCCTGCTTGCGCGCCGCGTCCTGCTCCGCCTCGGCCGCGGCCTGGTTGGCCTGGGCCTGGGCTATCTGGGCCTGCCGCTGGATGGCCGCCTTGTGTGGCGCGGACATCGCGTCGATGTAGCCGGTGTCGCCGTCGTCGATCGACTGGATCTGCAGGGAGTCCACGATGAGGCCGATCTTCGCCATCTCGGTCTTGGAGGTGTCCAGCACCTCGGCTGCGAGCTTCTGCCGCTCCGTGACGATCTCCTCGACCGTCATCGAGCCGATGATGGCGCGCAGATGGCCGGCGAAGATCCGGCCGGTCAGGACCGACATCTGGTCCTGGTCGGAGAGGAACCGCTGTCCGGCATTGATGATGCTCTCGTTGTCGTTGCCGACCTTGAACGCGATCACGGCACGGACGTTCAGCGCGATGCCCTGCCTGGTCACGCAGGTCTCGGTGACCTCGGCCTCGCACATCGACAGCGTAAGAAAGCGGACCTTGCGGACGACGGGGAGCACGAACTTGCCGTGTCCCGTCACCACCCTGAACGGCGCGCCCCCCAGTCCCCGCCGTCCTCCCGAGATCAGCATCGCCTCGTCGGGGGCGGGAACGCGGTAACCGAACATCCTCTTCTCCTTAACCGACGTCGGCGGCATCGCCGCGCAACGTGTCCAATGGATCGCCCCACTCGATGACGTCGACCTCACGACACCCTCGGGACTCGACCACAAGCACCGTCGTCCCGATCGGCAGGGGCTCCTGCGACCAGGCGAGGAAGGTTTCGGAGCCGCCTCTGACCCGCACCAGGATCTCGCCGGGACCGGCGGATCCACGCGTGCCGATGAGCAGTTCCCCCGTGCAGCCGATCACGGCCTCGTCCTGCGCCATTGCCGACTGCCTCCCATCGTTCTGGCCCTGATATTTCGACCTTAGACCCACCCGTGACAGGCGCCTACACTGCGGTCGCGCCCTGCACCTCCGCACAGTGCGCCCGTCCCGGCCGGCCACCTGGCTGTGTCGCCCCGGGGCGCCCTCTTCCCCAGAACAGCCACAACTGATCAACGGCGGCCGTGACCTGCGGGCGAGTTTTTTGTATTTCTGTGGTGTGCTTTGCCGAGAAATCGGCTCCGGGAGCGTGTCGGCCGAATTGCTCCACTTGATGCGGCTGCCGGATATGCGTTATGCGCCGTCTGCGTTGCAATTCGCTAGAGATGGTCTTCATCTGGCGGCCGGCCCTGACTGAGGTGCCCGAAATGGTTACTGACCGCTTGGTGAGCACTGTCGAGGTGGCGTAAGAGCGATGGGGTGTTGATTTGCAGAATACACCTCACGTGATTCACGAAAGTAGGGACCGGGGTCTGGCGGGGGACGAACTCGCCCGGAGATTTCGCGAAGAAAGTCGGCGCTACGACCCGTGAGGTCGGCGGAGCGGCTTTGGGCTGGAGTTTCAATGACCGATCAAGTCGGCGCCCGGAGCAGCAGTTTGGCAGATCACGTAACCGGATGCGGACTGTCCAGCCGGGACGCTGACGTGCGACTTTCGGCGGCGGTCGCCGTCACTCCCCGCGGTTCCCCCCTCAGCACCGCCTGATCGGGCACGCAGGGGGCACGTGTACCCGCAGCCCCTTCGATGCGAACCGCAGACGCGGCGGTCGCTGAGGTTGCGGGCTCTCCACCCGCGGCAACTGGCCCGTCGGGATCAAAGCCGGTTCATCATTTCGAGTCTGTGCGGCCGGACAGCACGGTTCGGTACACCTTTGATCAGTAGCCTGCCGTGCGTCATGTCTGAAATGGCATGCCCGTGTCGACTCGCACGGGCTGCCCGCATAATGCGGAGGCGCTTCGATGGTTTCTATTGGGGGGCTCATCCCCCCGATCGGCCTGGAAATCCCTATGTCCGGCTATGCGGTCAACGTGCCGATGAAATTCGACGCGATCGGACTGGTCCAACTGGACTTCAAGGGCGGCATCAGGGTCCGGGTCGAGGCCAATCTCGCCAGCGGACTCGGCGGAGTGAAGCTGAAGATCATCGGGGAGGAGTACAGCGCTGACCACCCGGAACTGGGCAAGCTCACCCTCTCTCAGGCCGACGTCGACACCACCCCGCTCAGCCTGCTCGAAGTCGTCAGCAACATGCCGCCGAAGTTCAAGAACACGCTGTTCCACGACTTCACCCTTACCGTCGAGAGGCCCCCGGGCGGCGGTGCGCCGTGGGTCCTGTCCAACACCAAGACAATGACCACCCTGAACGAGAGCCTCACTGTCTTCCCTCCGCAGGGGAGCGTCTACCAGCTGACGGAGCCGGTGGACTTTGCCCCGGTCGGCGACCCGAAGCGGGTCGTCGCGCAGCTCATGCAGTTCCCGATGACCATGGCGCACAACCCCTGATCAGCGATTGACCGCCGGCAGCCGCGATCGGGTGCCGGCGCACTGAGGGGCTCGGACGCGGAGGTCGGCCCCCGCGCCCTGCCGGCAGTATTCCCTCGCGGACCCGTGGTTCGGGGAATCCGTTCGGCGGCTCGGCACAACAGAACAGTGATGGAAGGGGCAGAGCCGCGTGGACACTGTTGCGTCCATGCGGCTCTGCCCCTTCCCTGCGCTCTCAGCCGCAACCAGACCTCAACCCACCACCCTCCCCGGCATCCACCACGACGGACGCGCGGTCGGCGACCGTGCCCCCACCGTCCCGGTGCCGGCCGGCGGCCTCCGGCAGGGGATCACGGATCAGCTCAACCAGAAAGTGGCACCCCACCGCGAGTGGATGTCGTCAACCCTCCGCCTTGGCCCCGGCGGCCCGGCGAAACCGGCATCGCCGTCACTGACTCGTCACGGACTCAGGCCTCCAGCAGTGGTAGACCGGGCAGCACCTTCTCGATGGTGATGGGGAAGTCGCGCACGCGCACGCCGGTGGCGTTGAACACCGCGTTCGCGACCGCCGCGCCGGCGCCGCAGATTCCCAGCTCACCGACGCCCTTCGCACCAAGGGCGTTGGCCTTGTCGTCGAACCCGTCAAGGACGACGGCGTCGATGTCGGGGATGTCGGCGTGGACCGGCACCAGGTACTGCGCGAAATCGTGGTTGACGAAGGCGCCGGATCGCGGGTCGACGACGGCCTCCTCCTCGAGGGCCGCGCCGAGTCCCCAGATCATGCCGCCGATCAGCTGCGAGCGGGCCGTCTTCGGGTTGAACACACGGCCCACCGAGAACACGCCGAGCATCCGCCTCAGCCGGATCTCGGCGGTGTCCGCGTCGACCCCCACCTCGGCGAAATGGGCCCCGTAGGTGTTGATCGAGTAGGCCGTGTAGTTCGGATCATCACCCATGAAGCGGGTCACGCCCTCCGCTTCCACACCTTCGGGATGGTTGCGGGCGACGATCTCGCTCACTGCCTCGGACGCGCCGCCGATACGCACATTGCCATCGGAGAACACGGCGTCCGCCGGGTCGAGTCCGTGCAGCGGAGAGCGCGTGTCGCCGCCCGCCGCGACCAGCACCTTCTCACGCAGGGCCAGGCACGCCCGATGCACCGCGGTGCACGAATTGGTGGCGCCCCACGAGCCCCCGGACCCCCAGCTCGAGGGAAAATCGGACCGCCCGAGCTCGATCCGCACCCGATCGGGCGAGAGCCCGAGGCCGTCGGCCGCGACCTGGGTCAGGACGGTGTAGGTACCGGTGCCGAGGTCGGTCATGTCCGTCTGGACGACGGCGGTGCCGTCCGCCTCCCACCGCACGCGCACGGCGGTCGGCCCTTGGAAGTGCCCGCGGATGGCGGCCGACATGCCGTAGCCGACCAGCCATCGCCCGTCGCGCACGCTCGCCGGGGCGCCGGAGCGGTGCTCCCAGCCGAACCGGCGCGCACCTTCGCGCAGACAGTCGACCAGGTGCCGGTCGCTGTACGGCACGTCCCGCTCGGGATCGACGGTGGGCTCGTTGCGGATCCGCAGCTCGACCGGGTCCAGGTCGAGCGCATGGGCCAGCTCGTCCATCGCCGACTCGACCGCGAGCATGCCCGGCGCCTCGCCCGGTGCGCGGACGTCCGTCCCGCGCGGCAGGTCGAGCGGCGCCAGCCGGTGGCTGGTCAGCCGGTGGGGCGCCGCGTAGAGGCTGCGGGTCGTGGCGGCGGTCTGCTCGGCGTACTCCACGTCGGGGTTGGTGTGCATGGTGACGTCATGGGCGATCGCGGCCAGCCGCCCGTCCCGCCCCGCGCCCAGCCGGACCCGCTGGCTGGAGGTGGGGCGCATGCCGACGAGCTGGAAGATCTGCTGCCGGGTCATCGCGATCTTCACCGGTCGGCGCAACGCGCGAGCCGCGAGCGCTGCCAGGATGGTCTCGGAATGGATGCCCAGCTTGGACCCGAATCCCCCGCCGACGAAGGGGGTGACGATGTGAACCCGTGCCGGGTCGATCCCCAGTGTGCTGGCGACCGAAGCCTGCGCCGCGTCGACGATCTGGCAGCTGACGTAGACGACCAGGTCCTCGTCACGCGGTTCCACCAGACAGGCGTGCGGTTCCATCGGCATCGAGAACTCGTACGGCGTCGTGTAGTACTGGTCGATCCTGACGTCCGCGCTGTCGAACCCGGCATCGAAGTCGCCCACCGCGGTGTCGGTGGGGAGACCGGCGTTGACCACCTTCGGGATGTACACCTCGTCTTCCTGCTCGGCGAAGTTGAAACGTCCCCGCCCGGTGATGTATTCGACTTCGACGAGATCGGCCGCCGCACGGGCCTGCTCGAGGGACGTGGCGACGACGAGTGCCACCGGTTCGCCGTAATAGTGGATGTCGGGGCCGGTCAGCACCGGCTGTGCGCGCCAGTACTCGAACGGAATGGATTCGTCGCGAGTGCCCTGCGCCGGGGCGTTGAGATAGGTCATCACCATGTGCACGCCGGGCGCGCGTTCGGCGCTCTCCGTGTCGATCCGGGTGATACGGCCCTTGCCGATCGTCGCGCCGAGGATGAAACCGTAGAGCGGCCGGCCGGCCTCCCATTGCTCGTAGGCGTAGGTGGCCCGGCCGGTGACCTTCGAGGGGCCGTCGACGCGGTTCAGGGCTTGCCCGATCATGCCGCCTCCTCAGCTCGCCCCGGCGACTTGCGCCAGCGTGCGGCACAGCGTGCGCTCGGCCAGCTCGATCTTGAAGTCGTTGTGCCCCTGCCCGACCGCGTCGCGCATCGCCGCCTCGGCGGCGGCGCGATAGGTGCCCATCGTGGCCGGACGGCCGATCAGCGCGGCCTCCGCCTCGACGGAACGCCACGGCTTGTGCGCGACACCGCCGAACGCCACCCGCGCCTCACTGATCGTTCCCTGATCGGTCGAGACGACAGCCGCCACGGAGACCAGCGCGAACTCGTACGACGCTCGGTCGCGCACCTTGCGGTACTTCTGCCGGCCCGGCGGAGGCGGGGGCAGGACGACACTCGTGATCATCTCGCCGGTCCGCAGCACGGTCTCGATGTGCGGGGTGTCGCCCGGCAGCCGGTAGAAGTCCGTGATGGCGACGCGGCGTACCGCCTGATCGGCGTCGAGCAGCTCGATCTCCGCTCCCAGCGCGGTCATCGCGACGGCCATGTCCGAGGGGTGGGTGGCGATGCAGGAGTCGCTGGCGCCGAGGATCGCGTGTATCCGGTTGAACCCGCCGATCGCCGAGCATCCGGACCCGGGATCACGCTTGTTGCAGCCCGCGGCGGTGTCGTAGAAGTACGGGCAGCGAGTGCGCTGCATCAGGTTTCCGCCGGTGGACGCCTTGTTGCGCAGCTGGCCCGACGCGCCGGACACCAGCGCCTCCGACAGCACCGGATAGCGGGTGCGTACGCGGGCGTCGGCGGCCACCTCGGAGTTCGCCGCCTGGGCGCCGATACGGAGACCGCCGTCCGGGAGTTCCTCGATGTCCCGCAGCGGAAGCCGACTGATGTCCACCAGATGGCTGGGCTTCTCGATGTCGAGCTTCATCAGGTCGAGCAGATTGGTGCCGCCGCTGATGAACTTCGCGCCGTCTCTGGACACCGCGACAAGGGCGGCTTGCGCGTCCGTCGCTCGCTCGTAGGTGAACGGTCTCATTCCCGGCCCCCTTCCGCGGTGCCGCGGATGGCCGCGACGATGTTCGGATAGGCGGCGCACCGGCAGATGTTGCCGCTCATCCGCTCGCGGATCTCCTCGTCGGTCAACGCGACCTGCGGCGCGGACACGTCAGCCGTGGCGTGGCTGGGCCAGCCCGCCTCCACCTCGGCGAGCATGCCGACGGCCGAACAGATCTGGCCTGGGGTGCAGTAGCCGCACTGGAAGCCGTCGTTCTCGACGAAGGCGCGTTGCATGGGGTGCAGGTCATCGGGATCGCCCAGGCCCTCGATCGTCACGATCTCGTCGCCCTCGTGCATGACGGCGAGCGTCAGGCAGGAGTTGACGCGCCAGCCGTTGATCAGCACGGTGCAGGCGCCGCACTGCCCATGGTCACACCCTTTCTTGGTGCCGCTCAGGCGCAGATGTTCGCGCAGCGCGTCGAGCAGTGAGGTCCGCGGATCCACCTCGAGCTGCCGCACCTGATCGTTGACACTCAGCCTGATCCTCGAGAGTCCGGCCGTCTCGCCCTGGCTTCGCCCCATGGCGCCCGTATCCGAATCGCTCATCACGGCCCGCCTTCATGGCTAGGTGCGCGTTCTCGCTGGAAATGCGTCGCCGCTTTCGGGCGCGCACCTCCCCAGCGTCTCGCGAAACCCGTCGCCCCGCGCGTCGGAAGGCGGACGCCGGTCCTGCGCGCCATCGACACCCGCCTCGACGGCAAACTTGCCGCGGCCTGGTCCCGGAAGCGCAACCGCCGGATCCTCAACGTCGCCATGAAGCACGCTCCGGCGGCGCATCCTGCGGGTCAGCCCCTTCCCAAGGGCAAGGAGTCGACGGCCGTCACGAAGACCACGAACGCCGTGGACAAGCGGTCCTTGCTGAATCCCAAGGCAGGCGGCGGCGATCCTCGACCGGATGCGGCGCCGGCCGCGTGGCGGAAAGCGGCTCCACGCCTTTTTCGCCACGCTCTGCTACTGCGGCCCACGACCCGAGGAAGCCGTGGCCATGCGCGTCGCGGACCTGACCCTGCCCGAGCCCGACGCTGACGACCAGTGGTGCGAGCTGCTGATCCACACGACGGCCCCGGAGGTCGGAAAGCAGTGGACCGACACGGGGGAGATCCACGAGCACCGCGACCTGAAAGGCCGTGCGGAGGATGAAACACGCACTGTGCCGGGGTATCCCCCCTGACACGCATCCTGCGGCAGCACATCGCGGACGAACAGCTCCAGCCGGGTGATCCGCTCTTCCAGGGCGAGTCCGGCGGCATCCTCGCCGGTTCCGTCATCCGTCGGGCGTGGCGCGGTGCGAGCAAGGCCGTGCTGCCTCCGCACGTCTTCGAGTCGGCCACCGGGCGGCGCGTGTACGACAACCGGAACACGCGCCTGACGAAGTGGCTCAACGACGGTGTCCCGCCCGCCCAGGTGGCGGAGTGGGCCGGGACACCGTCGCCGTGCTCTTGGCCACTTAGACGCCATCTCATTTGGATCGGTAGGCTGTCGGTCGTGGTTTCGATCGTTGAGCGGCTGGTGCCGGATGAGTTGTGGGAGCTGTTCCAGCGAGTGGTACCAGAGGCTCCGTCGCGGCCTCAGGGCGGCGGCCGACGCCGGCACGGTGATCGGGAGGTGCTGGCAGCGATCGTGTTCGTGGCGACGTCGGGCTGCACGTGGCAGCAGCTGCCCTTCGCGTCGTTCGGGCCGTCGGGAGCGACCGCGCACCGGCGCTTCGCCGAGTGGTCGAAGGCCAGAGTGTGGGCGAAGCTGCATCGCCTGATCCTCGACGAGCTCGGCGCCCGCGGCGAGCTGGACTGGTCTCGTTGCGCGATCGACTCGGTGAACATGCGAGCCCTGAAAAGGGGGATCTGACGGGTCCGAATCCTGTCGACCGGGGCAAGTACGGCTCGAAGATCCACCTGATCACCGAACGGACAGGTCTGCCCCTGTCCGCCGGAATTTCGGGAGCGAACCTGCACGACAGCCAGGCGCTGATCCCGCTGGTGAAGGGGATACCGCCGATCCGCTCCCGGCGCGGACCGCGACGACGTAGACCAGGAAAGCTCCACGCCGACAAGGGATACGACTACGACCACCTGCGGCGATGGTTACGCGGGCGCGGTATCAGGCACCGCATCGCACGTAAGGGTGTCGAGTCCTCGACCCGCCTGGGCCGTCACCGCTGGACCATAGAGCGCACGATGTCGTGGCTCGCCGGATGCCGCCGACTGCACCGCCGCTACGAGCGCAAAGCGGAGCACTTCCTGGCTTTCACCAGCATCGCTTGCACCCTCATCTGCTACCGCCGACTCACCAAATGAGATGACGTCTTATGCCCGCTGCGTCGACGGGCAGCTGCCTGACCTGAAACGGCGGCTCGAAGCCGCGGGCGACCTCCCGGAGGGGCCGGGCGCCGGCTGATCTCCGGCCGAGAACTTCGACACGTATGCGACATGGCCACCCGCGAAAACCCGGTGACAGCCGGACAGCCCCGGAACCTTCCCGGTTGATGTCAGGCTTGGATGTCAGGGACCTGGTGCGGGTCGCTGTCGTTGCTGCTGTACAGAGCGCTTACTTGGATCGGTGGCGTTTCCGCCACTGGCGCGCCCTCTCAACCACCGCCACGGCGACGATGAGCGTGCCCACCCTCACGGCGGAGTCGGCGAGGTCCTCCGGGCCTCCGAGGACGCGGGCCAGACCCCATCCTGCAAGTGACAGGGTCGGCCAGACGATGAGCACGGTGGTCGCGAGTCGACGCCGGTGCGGTGTGGTGTCGGCCATGAGTTGAGGTTACTGGTTGATTCTCGGCAGGTCCGCACGGTTGTGCGACGTTGAAGGACCACGGAGGCGCCGGCGAGCCGTGATCTGCCGCACTTGGTTGGCCCCAGCACGGCAGTCTGGTCTGTACCACGCCCGCGACATTCGCTTTACAAGTTCGATCACAGCGCGGTGCCGCGTGCCGGAGCGGGGCCCGCTGGTCGCTCGCCGGTCCGGCTGTGGTCTTCGGTGCACCATCGGTCGCCACCGTTGATGTCAGCTGGTGATGTCAGCCCGACGGACTATGCGCTGACGAGCCAACTCCCTTGCTCGCTGGCAAGCTTGGAATCTCAGTTCCTTGAGGCGGCTGTGGAACGGGGTTGTGCCGGTTCTGATCGAGGTACAGAGGCAGGTCGACGTAGTCGGCTGCCCTGAACGTGGGCCAATGCGTGATCTGGGGCTGGGCTCGCTCGATCATTTCCTGAAGGGCCTCTCCGTGCAGGATACGCACACCAACCTTTACCCCGTCACTCTCCGCAAGGTTGTGGAGCTACATGTAACCTTCCACTTTTTAACCTGCCCTGAAGGTCGGCCGTTCCCGCAGGGAGTATGGACTGACTTGACGGCCAGTCCATACTCCGGAAATCTCCGCCGACCGGTACTTATGGTGTGCACTCAATTTGAGCTGGCAAGCGCGGAACGGAAAAATGTGGCCTCTTAGCCGTAGGTGACAGTAGCATCGAAAGGATATCCGAGCTTCATGAGGGTTTGCGCGACTTCGATTAGTGGACGCCTACTGAGGGAAGCAGCCTGCAAGACGTCCCACAGTTTAACCGGCGTTTCTTGGTCCATCCACTTGCATTCCCGGGGAGGAAGGTGGCGAAATAGCAGGAGAGTCTCTGGATCAACTGTTTCGGGAAGAGCTATGTTTTCGAGAAGCCTCAACCCGAGTGCTGCGAGCCTAGCTGCTACGTCTTCGGGGTGGCGGCCCGTCTCTTCGGCGGCCGCAAGCACGTGCGCCAATGGCACTGGCTCATCAGGATTAAGCCACGGTGCCGCCCGATCTTTGTCCCTGCTGAGGATGAGTAGGTCATCACGCTCAACTTTTGCAGGTAGAGCCGCACCTTCGGCCATCTTATGCCCGAGCTCCGCCAGTCTGGCTGCCACCTCTTCGGGGAGTCTTCCTGTCAGGGTAGCGGCCGCGAGTATGTGTCCCATCGGCACTGGCTGAGTGGGCACTAGCCACGGCACCTCCCGGGAGAGGCTCTCACTTAGGATGAGCAGATCATCGCGCTCAACTATCGCGGGCAGAATAACGCCTTCAGGCATCCTATACCCGAGTTCTTCTAGCCTAGCTGCCACCTCGTACGGGCTGCGTCCCGTCTCGTCGGCAACCGCAAGTAGGTGTCCCATGGGCACCGGTTCCGTGATATCCAACCACTCTGTCGCGGAGTCCACAGTGATGAGGCCTAGGTCGTCGGGCTCAACTGTTTGGGGAAATATTACACCTTCCGGCGTCACCAACCCGAGTTCTTCGAGTCTGGCTGCCACTGCACGGGGCCCGCGGCCCGTCATTCCGGCAGCTGTGAGTACGTGTACCAGTGATACAGGCTTCGAAATATGCAGCCAAGGCCCCATTCCGTCGAAATCTCTACTGAGAATGAGCAGATCGTCAGGCTTGACTGTTTCGGGCAGGGGTACATCTTCGGGAACTTTCAGTCCGAACTCCGTCAACCGGGCGGCCACCTCCTCGGGGGTACGCCCAGCGTTGGCGGCAGCCGCCAATACATATGCCATTGGCACCGGTTCCGAAGCGTCCGCCCAACCGGCGAGATTCCATTCGAGGATAGTCCGGTCGTCAGGCTCGACTGTTTCGGGCAGGATTACGTCTTCTGGGATTTGCAGCCCGAACTCCGTCAGTCTGGCCGCTATATCTCGGGGACGGCGCCCTGTCCGGTCGGCAGCGGCGAGTATGTGCGCCAATGGCACTGGCTCTTCCGCACTCAGCCACGGACCCTCCTTATCATGATTCTGGCTCATGATAAGGAGGTCGTCGGGCTCGATCGTTTCGGGCAGGATTACGTCTTCTGGGATTTGCAGCCCGAACTCCGTCAGTCTGGCCGCTACGTCCTGAGGACGGCGCCCTGTAAGCTCGGCAAACCAAAGGACATGGCCCAACGCCACGACCTGATTAGGACGGAGCCAACCATTCCGCCGCCGATTCGATCGCATTACCGCATGGTCTGTCGGATGTCGGCGGTTTTCCGGACAGAGCAGGTGGTCATCCGTGGGCTGAGCCAGTGGCATAGCGCCGGGGTCGGTGACTGTCACTCCGGGGAACATACCGGCTGCTGCCCACGCTAGAACTCGCCAGTCGGCAACGAATCTTGGAGCGGCGGGGTTGCCGGAACGGCTAGCTAGGCCCTCTTCATTTATCAAGTCTGCGTCTGCCGGAAAGCAGCCTGCGGCGGTGATATCCAACTCGTTCCCGTTCACCATCCATGGGGTGTAACCACACGCCACCGCTGCCGCTGCCACCGCGTCTGCCAGCGTTGGTTGATCGCGGGTCAGTTCCGAGAGCCACGCGTGGTCATATACCTTGGCCCCCTTCTGTAGCAGCGAGCCGATCCCCTGCTGCAGCAGCGAACTAACGTAAGCCGCGTCGTAGCTGATCACGCGTCTCCGGTCGACCGTCAACTGAGGGCTGTACTGTCCGCTGAGATTGACGACGGCTCCAAACAGCGGTACCCCGACCCACACGCCGTCAGCCAGCACGCCGCCGGTTGTATCAGTCCACCAGACTTCCGGACGCGATGTGGCGTCGACAGCGATATCGCTATCACGACGAGCGCTTTTTAGGTGGGGATCTCTGGCTCCAAGCGGCGCAACAGGAGAGAGCACATGCGGTTCCCACGCGAGCCGTGTTGTTGCGTCCTCAGCGGTAACGGAGTATTCGGATATCCACAATAGTCGGCGTAGTAGATCGACACAGGACGGTGCCTTGTCGGGTGTACGGAGGTAAAGGCGCACAGTAGTACCAGCATCATGGCCACGACCTAGGTCACGAATGTAAAAAAGTGAGCCAGGCCCGGCTATGTCAACCTGCAGACGACGTCCTGGATGCCCCTCGCGATCCAGGCGGCAGGTCACTACCGAGACGTCATCTGCGATCATGAAGTAACTCAGCACACCGATCCCGAAGCGGCTATTTGGGTAGAGTTTAATTCCTTCCTTTTCCCAAGCTGCCTGCTCCTCAAGGTATTCGGGGAGGTCGGCGAAACGCATGCCGGCATGAGAGAAGACTTCGCGGAGTTCGCGCTCCCCCATACCAATCCCGTTGTCGCGGCATTCAATAAATGCCCGACCGTGCTCATCCACTCCCTGAGTGAACGCAATATGTCCCGACCACTTGGCCAACAGAGGATGTTGGTGTCGAAGATAATCCATACGGGCCCCGCGGTACCGGCAAGCGTCTAGAGCATTTTGGTAGAGCTCCCTAATTGCCAGTGCCGGGTCGCCATATAGCTGTTCGCCCATCAGGAGCTCTTGGATGCGTTCATCGGCGAGACGGAAGCGCAGGTCTGTGGACTCGTATACAGGCCTACCATGCGAGTCAGTTGCAGCATGCACCTGATCAGCTGTGGCATGCACTGGTAGGTCCTGTAGAGGTGCCAACTGGGGTTCGGTCCCCGCCTGAACGTCAACCGCACCTAGCAGAGTATCTAGCGACGATGCCTGTTGTTGCAGCGCTAGACCGACAGCCGGGTGTTGGCATGCAGCGTTGAGAACTCGTGTTCTGCCACGAGGGTCCCAGCGTGCCATCTCAATAGTTTTGTGTAGTTCCGTCATGTCAACGGAGTAACTGATACCGAGATGCTCCGCAATGACGTCCGGCAGCATGGCCGGATTGATCGCCAAGTGATGGGCAACGGTCAGTAGAACTACGAGCAATTGTAGCCGTATGTATTGCTCCGCCTCCGTGGAGCCGGCCAACTGGCGCTCTTGCCGAATGGTGGTCCTGTCGAATGATGCCCGCAACGAACGTAGCAGTGTGGATATGGTGTCTTGCTCGAAGAGCTCGGTGACCAATTGACGATCGGTGCTGCCCTGAACATTTTCAAGTAGGCGATCTATCGGGCCGACCAGGGTGGCGAACAACTGCTCGTGGAACGCGCTGGGCTTCCTGATCAGCCAACGGCGGAAGAGCCACCAGGCAATGGCAGCTGCCTGATCATCTGTACCTGTTTGAGCCGCATGTGATGCTGCTCGACGTATAAGCCGTGAATAGCTATTGAAGTGCTGCTCGTAGCTCGCACGCTCGTCCGTCGGGCATGCCACTCGGGACAAATTCTCTGGCTCGGCGCCCAATGCTTCGGCTGCGGAACGGTTCTCGATCGATACGTAGAGAAAAGGTATTACAACCAGCAGTGCCGCCTCGGCAGGCGAAAGTGCCAGTTTTTCAGGGTTGAGAACTTTAGAGAGTAGCCAGCCCACACGACCGGTCATACGTTCCGCGAAGTTTATTGGACGCCAGGGGTCGCGGCTTAGGAGTGCCTCGTCGTCATTTGCGTACGAGGCAAGACGGGTGACGAGGGCTACGGCAGCCTGTTTCATGGCCTCGGCGCCTACACCATCACCGATTTGCTTCCAAGCGGGATGGTTCCCGGCCGCTGTTATCCAGTTGTGCCCTTCCATCGTACTGCGCGTTACGCGATCTGGTCTTTCGATGATGACGAAGTCGTCGATCTCCGTCTCGGTCCGCACCCTGATCTGCTGTCTGGGGCAGTTATGCTCAGCAGTCAGCGCATCTGTTGCGACTTGCAATTGCTCCTTTAGTTCGATCAGCGTACTTGGGCCAGTCTCGTCCGCTACTACAGTGCTGAGTGCCCGAGAAAAGATACTGAACGTACCGTTGCCCGTCGTTGTGTAGCGTGCACGCTCTCCAGGTGAGCAGGCATAGACATGAGAGTAGTGTCGTGCTCCCGCTCGCGCGACCTGCATTTGAGACCAGCTGGCGGCATTTACTGCGCCCATCTCTTTTATCTTGATACCTTCGCGACAGGCATCTACGAATACGGCAACGTCGCCAGCACGACTGCGCTCGACGTAGCCGCTGAAGTCAAGGGACAGGCATCGCCGTCGGAAGTCGTGCGATCTGACCAGAGCGCCTTTGGGGACAAGATAATCCGTACCGTCATGATGGATGCCATGGCCGCTCAGATAGAGGAATAGGGTCTCACCCTGGGCGGCATCCTGAAAAAACAGCTCAATCACCGAATCGATGGTGTCACGATCAGTTTCTTCGACGTCATGTACCTCTACGTCGTACCCGACCGATGAAAGCGCGTCCCGCAATTCAGCCATATCGTCCACAATGAATGGCAAGTCGTCAATTGCGTCGTCGCGATAATTCGGCACCCCGATCAGTAGGGCGCGAGATGATTTAGTCATGGCGTCGATTGACCTACCGCACGCCGAAAGTCAGCGTTATCGCCCCTTTGGTCCCCACTTGGGCTGAAGTGCCAATCAAATTGATTCCCCCACTTGCCGTAACCTCAAACGTCACCTGCGCCTGCTGCAGTGACATGCCATCGTCGGGCACTCGGATCTCTCCAAGGACTTCCTGAAGGCCGTCAATGGTCCGCTGCAAATTCTCCCGAAGGACGGCTACGGGAATCTGGCGGACGGTGTTACCGCCATCCATGCGCCCGAAGATCCCTTTCTCTCCTGCAGTGCTCGCAACAACTGTGGGGTCGTCGGAAGACACCACGATGTTGAGTACCTCTACGGCTTCGCTGGCGCTGGTGGTGGCAGCCTTGGTTGTTTCGAACATGCATCCCCCTCGTTGTCCTGTTAGCGGCTGCCATATTGTAGAAGCTGGTTGCCTGGCTGGTGGCGGAATCCGACATTCGCCCGGGCCGCAGCCCGCGAGCTTCCGACGATTCGGGCAGATTGTGGACCTGACCTGTAATGCGTGATGTTCGGACATTTTGTCCGGGTGTGCGCCTATTACCCCTTGCGTGCTTGGGCCACGGGGTAACACTGGCTGCCTCTGAGACAGCCAGATCGGTACCGGAGTCTGCCCCTACGAGCAGGAGACAGCGCGCCGTGGCTAGACGCCCGAATGCTGGCCAGTCTGGTCGGCACAGTACCGACTGGCTCGCAAGGATCGAGTAGGACGGTGCGCCCGTCATGCCTAGTCGGCTTGCAGAGCAGTCCTTCCGAGGGAATCAGTGATGCCAGAACGGTCCAGGCGGGCCGGGCATATGCCTCACGCTGCTCCGGTGTCCATGCGGCCACGGTGGTGAGGGTTCCCGGTCAGGTGACGGTGCACGACTGTCACGAGGTGAGGGTGAGCCTCAGTCTGCCTCCTGCTCCCATTGAAGATGAGCGGTGTCGTCGACGGGTGAAATGAGGGCCACGGACGGCGGATCAAAAGCGGGCCACTGCGTGATCTCTTAATCATCCTGACTTCACTGGTACGGGAGT